>NZ_JAEHBO010000038.1:0-48446 GCF_016483575.1 Bacillus cereus group sp. N12 | reverse complement strand
AGTTAAGCTCTCTAGCGCCGATGGTAGTTGGGACCTTGTCCCTGTGAGAGTAGGACGTCGCCAAGCAACTAAAACACAAGTCTTTTGACTTGTGTTTTTTTGTATTGTTAAACAGTGCATAAAAGAAGTAATGGTAATACAAACACGTTGCCCAAGAGTAAATCATATTATATAAGAGATGGATGTATATTTTTCTGTAAATTGTTAAGGAATAGAGGTATCAAATATGTTTATTTAAATACAGGGAGGGAAGGTTATGAAATTACAAAGTGAAATTTGCATTGTTTGTGAGACAAAAAGAGAAGAAGGTATATATGTTTATAATAATTTGATATGTCATGAATGTGAAAAAGATATGGTGAGTACTGAGACAGATGATCCAAAATATATATATTATTTAAAACAGCTTCGGAAGTTAGAAGTATTATATTTATAAATAGGCATCTGCCTATTATTTTTTTTGCCTTAATATCTGTATAATAGATACAGAATGAATAATAAGGAAGAGATAGATATGAATCAAAAGCGTATGCCTTTATATGAGGCGTTAATAGAGTTTAAAGAAAGAGAACCACTGTCCTTTCATGTTCCAGGTCATAAGAATGGTGTAAACTTCCCTCAGGAAGCCATTGGGGAGTTTAAAGATATACTATCCATTGATGTAACCGAACTAACAGGGTTAGACGATTTACATAGTCCGTTTGAATGTATAGATGAAGCACAAAAATTATTAGCTGATGTATATGGTGCGGAAAAAAGTTATTTTTTAATTAATGGTTCAACGGTCGGAAATCTAGCAATGATTTTATCTTGCTGCGGTGAGCGTGATATTGTCCTTGTACAAAGAAATTGTCATAAATCGATCATTAATGGATTAAAACTAGCGGGTGCGAATCCAATTTTTCTAGACCCATGGATTGATGAGGCATATAACGTACCAGTAGGAATTGGTGATGAAGTTATTAAAGGGGCAATTAAAAGATATCCTAATGCTAAAGCCCTCATTTTAACGCATCCTAATTATTATGGTATGGGGATAGATTTAGAAGCAAGTATTGCTTATGCACATGCACATAAAATCCCTGTTTTAGTAGACGAAGCTCATGGAGCACACTTTTGCTTAGGGGAACCATTTCCAAAGTCAGCATTAGCATATGGTGCAGATATTGTGGTTCATTCTGCACATAAAACATTACCTGCGATGACAATGGGATCTTATTTACATATAAATAGTCATTTAGTGAATGAAGAAAGAGTTTCTGCTTATTTGAGTATGCTACAATCTAGTAGTCCGTCATATCCAATTATGGCTTCACTTGATATAGCGCGCTTTACACTAGCAAGTATAAAGGAAAAAGGTCATGATGAAATTGTCGAGTTTTTACGGAGATTTAAAAAAGGATTGTGTTCCATTTCGCAAATAGCTGTTTTACAATATCCGTTGCAAGATGATTTAAAGATTACTGTACAAACTCGTTGTCAGTTATCAGGATATGAATTACAGTCTGTATTTGAAAGGGCCGGAATATATACAGAAATGGCAGATCCATATAATGTCCTACTTATTTTACCTCTACAAGCAAAAGAGGAGTACATGAGGGCTATAGAGATAATTCGAGTTGCGTTGGAACATTATGAGGTGAAAGACAAGAACGAATCTATTCGTTATACTTATAAAAGAGAATCCTCTCCTTTACCGTATACATATAAACAATTAGAAGGATACAAAACAAAAGTAGTACCTATAGAAGAAGCGGTAGGGATGATAACGGCGGAAATGATAATTCCATATCCGCCTGGAATTCCATTGATTATGTATGGAGAGAGAATTACTTCAGAACATAAAGAACAAATTATGTATTTAGAGAAAACAGGAGCTCGTTTTCAAGGTAGCACGAAAGATATGAAAGTGTATGATATAGAAAGTAGGTTTTAGGATGAAGGGATTATTTGTAACAATTGAGGGGCCAGAAGGTTCGGGTAAAACAACGTTAATTAAAAAATTATTACCATACTTTGAGCAAAAAGAACAAAAGGTAATGGCGACGAGAGAACCAGGTGGTATAGCAATTTCTGAAGATATTAGAACAATTCTACATAAACAAGAATATACGATGATGGAAGCACGTACAGAGGCGCTTCTTTATGCTGCAGCACGTAGACAACATTTAGTAGAAAAAGTTATGCCAGCGCTTAATGAGAACTATCTTGTATTATGTGATCGTTTTATAGATAGCTCTTTAGCGTATCAAGGATATGCAAGAGGCTTAGGAATGGATAAAGTATTTGAAATAAATCGCTTCGCAACAGAAGACTGTATGCCTAGTGTAACAATTTACTTAGACATTGAACCAGAGATTGGTTTAGCTCGCATTGAAAAAGATGCGGGGCGCGAAGTGAATCGATTAGATATGGAAGATATCTCTTTCCATAACCGTGTACGTGAAGGGTATTTACAAGTTGTAGAACGTTTTTCTGATCGTATTGTATTAGTAAATGCTGATCAACCAATGGAAAAACTTATAGAAGAAGTTGTTCAGATTATAGAAGATAAATTGTTATAATAGAAGGAAAGAATGAAATAAGTGAGGTATGCATTATGACGAAGACGTGGGAGCAGCTTTCTGCTATACAGCCCATCGGTGTAAAAATGTTGATGAATAGCATTGCAAAAGAGCGTATATCCCACGCTTATTTGTTAGAAGGAGGGAAAGGAACAGGGAAGTTTGCAACAGCGATTCAAATGGCAAAGAGTTTCCTCTGCTCTCAAAGGAATGAGGTAGAACCATGTCATGTATGTACAAATTGTAAACGAATTGACTCAGGTAACCACCCTAACCTACATATTGTAAAACCAGATGGATTATCTATTAAAAAGCAACAAATTCATGATTTACAGGAAGAATTTTCAAAAACAGGATTAGAGGCAAATAAAAAAGTTTATATTATCGAGCATGCAGATCGTATGACAGCAAATGCGGCAAATACACTATTGAAATTTCTAGAGGAACCGAGTAGTGATACAACAGCTATTTTACTTACTGAACAAAGTCATCAAATTTTAAATACGATTTTATCTCGCTGTCAAGTTGTTACATTTAGACCGTTACCTACGGAGTCTTTAAGTAGAAGATTACAGGATGAAGGCATTACATCCTCTTTATCAACTCTAGCTGCACAGCTTACGAATAGTTTTGATGAAGCTTTAGCTTTATGTAATGATGAATGGTTTGCACAAGCACGAACTTTAGTGATAAAATTATGTGAAGCGCTCGAAAAAGATAAAGCCTCTATTTTTTTTGTACAAGAAAAATGGGGAAAACACTTTGGAGAGAAAGAACAGTTACAGCAAGGTTTAGATATGTTGCTCCTTATTTATAAGGATTTATTATATGTTCAACTTGGAGAAGAAGATCGTCTTGTTTTTCATGAGCAGAAAGAGATGTTTGAATCTTTTTCCTATGCTCAGAAGCGCATTGTATCAGCTCTCTTTAATATATTAGAGGCAAAAAATAGAATCAACGCTAATGTAAATGCGCAGCTTGTGTTCGAACAGTTAGTGTTGCGGTTGCAGGAGGGATGACCGTTTTGTATGATGTAGTAGGTGTTCGCTTTAAGAAGGCCGGCAAGGTATATTACTTTGATCCGAATCAGTTCGATATCTCTGAGAATGAGTTTGTAATTGTAGAAACGGTAAGAGGTATTGAATACGGAAAAGTAGTTATTACCAAAAAGCAAGTTGATGAAAACGATGTTGTGTTACCGTTAAAAAAGGTTATTCGTATCGCAAATGAAAATGATCGTACCATTGTTGACGAGAACAAACATGCTGCGAAAGAGGCATATCAAGTTTGTCAACAAAAGGTAGTAGAGCATAATCTAGATATGAAACTTGTAGATGTAGAGTATACGTTCGATCGTAATAAGATTATTTTCTACTTTACTGCAGATGGTCGGATTGATTTCCGCGAACTAGTGAAAGACTTAGCGGCAATTTTTAGGACGAGAATTGAACTAAGACAAATTGGTGTTCGTGATGAAGCGAAGATGCTTGGTGGTATTGGTCCATGTGGTCGTATGCTTTGTTGTTCTACTTTTTTAGGAGATTTTGAACCTGTATCCATTAAAATGGCAAAGGATCAAAATTTATCATTAAATCCTGCAAAAATTTCTGGTTTATGTGGTCGCTTAATGTGTTGCTTAAAATATGAGAATGATGAATATGAGGCAGCAAAGGAACAACTTCCTGATTTAGATCAACGTATACAAACACCACATGGTACTGGCCGTGTTATCGGATTAAATATTTTAGAAAGATTAATTCAAGTGGAGCTAGTAGACAAGGAACGGATAGTAGAATATACGTTAGATGAGTTAGTGAATAAAGGGGTCGTTTCGAGTCAAACCACAGATTAATGAGGTGGGTGCTTGTGGAGAAAAAAGATATTTTTGCATCGGTTTCTAGTATGGAAGAGCAAATTGGACATTTATATAAACAGTTGGGTGAATTAAAACAACATCTTGCAGAGTTGTTGGAAGAAAATCAACATATAAAAATGGAAAATGAAAATTTGCGACACCGTTTTGAAGAAGTGCAGAATAAAGAAAAACAAAAAGCTCAAAAACGTAAAGAAGTGAAGCCGAAGACGGATATTGGTGAAGGCTATGACAATTTAGCAAGACTATATCAAGAAGGTTTCCATATTTGCAATCTACATTATGGAAGTGTACGTAAAGAGGGAGATTGTTTATTCTGTCTGTCATTTTTAAATAAAAAGTGAAATTACCTTTCCAATTATAATTGGAAAGGTAATTTTTTATACATGAGAATAGAACAAAATGTATTTGTATATTAGTAGAAGATGAAATAGGGTAGGTTAAGTGTAAGAAAAGGAGTAATATATGAATTTATACGAAGATGAACGTTTAGATTATTTATTAGCGCAAGATATGAAGATTATACAAAGTCCATCGGTGTTTAATTTCTCTTTAGATGCCGTTTTACTTGCAGATTTTGCTTGGGTGCCAATTCAAAAAGGAAATTTACTTGATTTGTGCACAGGTAATGCGGTTGTGCCCCTTCTATTAAGCACGAGAACAAAAGGGAATATTACAGGTGTGGAAATTCAAGAACGTTTATATGATATGGGAATAAGAAGTGTTCAATACAATAAGTTAGAAGAAAGAATTCAACTCATACATGGAGATTTGAAAGATATGCCAGAGAAACTTGGGCGCCATCAATATGATGTTGTTACATGTAACCCTCCTTATTTTCAAACACCTCAAACGTCTGAGAAAAATATGAATGAACATTTAGCAATAGCTCGTCATGAAATTATGTGTACGTTAGAAGATGTTGTATCTGCAAGTAGTCAGCTAGTAAAACAAGGCGGGAAAGTAGCGTTTGTACATCGCCCAGGTCGTTTACTCGACATTGTTACATTAATGCGTAAATACAAAATTGAACCAAAGCGTGTGCGATTTGTTTATCCTAAGGCAGGTAAAGAAGCAAATACATTGTTAATTGAAGGAATTAAGGATGGGAACGCAGATTTGAAAATCCTACCACCTCTTTTTGTATACGAAGAAAATAACGAATATACAAAGGAGATTCGTTCAATTTTATATGGAGAAGAATAAGCATTGTTTTTATGTGGTGGAATGTTCGGATGGAAGTTATTATGCTGGATATACAAATCATATAGAAAAACGGATTCAGACTCATAATAGTGGAAAAGGTGCTAGATATACACGTGCTAGACTTCCAGTTGTTTTAAGGTATGTAGAGAATCATGAGGATAAACGAACAGCTATGCAGGCTGAATATCATTTTAAGCAGTTAACGAGAAAACAAAAAGAAGAATATATGCAAAAAGGAGAACGCTATGTGGCAGCAAAAAAGCTTTCAACAAAATGAAAAGGGGATGTTATATCTAGTACCTACTCCAATTGGAAATTTAGAAGATATGACATTTCGTGCAATTCGGATTTTAAAAGAGGTAGATGTTATTGCAGCGGAAGATACAAGACAAACCAAAAAACTTTGTAATTATTTCGAAATTGAAACACCTGTCATGAGTTACCATGAGCATAATAAAGAAGTAAGTGGAAAGAAAATATTAGAGAAGCTAGAGGAAGGGAAGAATATAGCACTTGTTAGTGATGCTGGTATGCCGTGTATTTCCGATCCAGGCTACGATATTGTTGTCGAGGCCGTAGCTGAGCAATATCATGTGGTTCCGCTTCCTGGGGCAAATGCAGCCCTTACAGCGTTAATTGCATCGGGTCTTGAAACAAAGCAGTTTTATTTCTATGGATTTTTACAAAGAAATAAAAAGGAACGAAAAATGGAATTAGAAAAACTTCGCTATGTGCAAACTACAATGATGTTTTATGAAGCACCTCATCGTCTAGATGACACTTTAATCTCGATGCAAGAAATATTAGGCAATAGGGAAATTGTATTATGTCGAGAGTTAACGAAAAAGTTTGAGGAATTTATTCGAGGAACAATCGAAGAAACAATTGAATGGACGAAGCAAAATGAAGTTCGTGGTGAGTTTTGTATTTTAGTAGCTGGTTCAACGGAAGAACCTGCTCCAGAAGAACAATGGTGGGAATCTATTTCGGTATATGATCATATTGAACATTATATAAATGAAAAAGGCATGAATTCAAAAGAGGCGATAAAAACAGTCGCTAAAGATCGAGATTTGTCGAAACGCGATGTGTATCAAATCTATCATGTCGATAAAAAATAAGCTTCTCATAATTGAGAAGCTTATTTTGCTGTTTCGATATAATCTTGAAGTTCGTTTAAGATTTGCTCAGCGCCTTCTTTGCTTAAGATAATTTTACCTTCAGCTAAAGATAGGTTACCATCAGATACTTCACCAGTTACTTGGCAAGTCATGTTTGGTTTATATTTTTTTAAGATGATTTTTTCGTCATCAACATAAATTTCAAGTGCATCCTTTTCTGCAATACCTAAAGTACGGCGTAATTCGATTGGAATTACAACACGACCTAATTCATCAACTTTACGAACAATACCAGTAGATTTCATAATTCTTTTCCTCCTAAATAAATAGTTTATAAGTTTCGAGTCTATTTTTTTGATTCGTCATTTTTCGACAAAATACCCTATGGACATATGATACCAATCATTTACATTTCCGTCAATTCTTAAATTCTATATTTTTTAAAAAGATTTATAGATTTCTTACTTCTTATATATAATAGAATGGGAGTAATTTTTGCAATTATTTTCTGAAAAATATATTTATTTAAAAGTAGGGTTGTATATTTTGTTTGAATATGAGTAATAGATGATAAAGATATGTAGCATTAACTGGTGTTTATCCCGCGTTAACGAGCAATAAGATTCCCGCTTTAAAATGCGGTTGGAGCAAAGAAGTTAAGTTGGAGTCGGGCTGCTCGTAAAAGATTGATTAGTGAGAGTTAATAATTTGTGGGGGATAAACACCCCTACGGATTAAAGTTTCACTTTATATATGAGTTTTTGATATACTATTTATAAATACATATGAGGTTATTCGGGAGGTCCAAAACAATGACAAAGGAAAATAAGTCCTTTTATATTACTACCCCAATTTATTATCCAAGTGGAAAGTTACACATTGGACATGCTTATACGACAGTAGCAGGAGATGCAATGGCACGATATAAGCGTATGCAAGGCTACAATGTTCATTATCTAACAGGAACTGATGAGCATGGGCAGAAGATCCAAAAGAAAGCAGAAGAGTTAAATGTGACACCACAAGCATACGTGGATAATATTGTTGCAGGAATTAAAGAGCTTTGGGAGAAGATGGATATCTCTTATGATGATTTTATTCGCACAACTGAAGATCGTCATAAAGATGTTGTCGAAAAGATCTTCAAGCAACTAGTAGACCAAGGTGATATTTATCTTGATGAATATGAAGGTTGGTATTCTGTACAAGATGAAACATTCTATACAGCGCATCAATTAGTAGATCCAATTATGGAAGGTGACAAAGTAGTTGGAGGAAAAAGTCCAGATAGTGGTCATGATGTAGAACTTGTTCGTGAAGAATCATATTTCTTTAGAATGGGTAAATATGTCGACAGACTATTAAAGTTCTATGAAGATAATCCACATTTTATCCAGCCAGAGTCTCGTAAAAATGAAATGATTAATAACTTCATTAAACCAGGATTAGAAGATTTAGCAGTTTCTCGTACTTCATTTGATTGGGGAGTTCGTGTTCCAGGCAACCCAAAACATGTTATTTACGTATGGGTTGATGCATTATCTAACTACATTACAGCATTAGGTTATGGAACAGAAAATGAAGAGATGTATAAGAAATTCTGGCCGGCAGATGTGCATTTAGTCGGAAAAGAAATTGTTCGTTTCCATACAATTTATTGGCCAATCATTTTAATGGCATTAGATTTACCTCTTCCGAAAAAGGTCTTTGCTCATGGCTGGATTTTAATGAAGGATGGAAAAATGAGTAAGTCAAAAGGAAACGTAGTAGATCCAGTTACATTAATTGATCGTTACGGATTAGATGCATTACGTTATTACTTACTTCGAGAAGTTCCGTTCGGATCTGATGGCGTATTCACACCAGAAGGATTTGTTGAACGTATCAACTTCGATTTAGCAAATGACTTAGGTAACTTATTAAATCGTACAGTAGCTATGATTGATAAGTACTTTAACGGAGAAATACCTGCATTTAAAGCAAATGTAACGGAATTCGATGAAACGTTAGTAACGTTTGCAAAAAATACATTGCAAAAAGTAGAAGACGCAATGGAAAATATGGAATTCTCTGTAGCGCTAAGCTCAATTTGGCAATTGGTTAGCCGTACGAATAAATATATTGATGAAACACAACCGTGGGTATTAGCGAAGGATGAAAATGATCGTGAAAAGTTAGCTTCTGTAATGGCTCATTTAGCAGAAGTACTTCGTCAAACAGGTATTATGCTTATGCCATTCTTAACAGTAGCACCAAGCAAGATGTTTGCTCAACTTGGTCTTACTGAAGAAGCACATAAATCTTGGGAAAGCCTATCTACAATTGGATGTATTCCAGGTGGAACAAAAGTAGAAAAAGGAAACCCAATTTTCCCTCGTTTGGAAATGGAAGTAGAAGTAGAGTATATTAAAGAACAAATGAAGAGCTCTGCGCCTAAAGTAGAAGAGAAAAAAGAAGAAGAACCGCAGGCAGAAGAAATTACAATTGATGATTTCTTTAAAGTAGAATTACGAGTAGCTGAAGTAATATCGGCTGAACCTGTAAAAAAAGCAGATAAGCTGTTAAAAATCCAGCTTGATTTAGGTACAGAAAAGCGCCAGGTTGTTTCAGGTATTGCAAAATTCTATTCTCCGGAAGACTTACAAGGTAAAAAAGTTATTTGTGTAACAAACTTAAAACCTGTAAAATTACGCGGTGAATTATCACAAGGTATGATTTTAGCGGGTGAAGAGAATGGAGTATTGTCATTAGCAACAATCGACCAAAATCTTCCGAATGGTACAAAAATCAAGTAATTAAGGCAAGAAAAGAGATGTTTCACGTGTAACATGTGTGAAGCGTCTTTTTTCTTTTTAAATTTCCTTTTTTTGCATTAAAATTGTAGTATTGTTATCGTTGAGTTAGAAAGAAAATCGTTTTTCTCTATGATAGAATTGATTTCAATATAAAAGGAGTTATTTATTATGTTGTTTGATACACATTCACATTTAAATGCAGAGCAGTTTGAAGAAGATTTACAAGAAGTTATTGCACGAATGAAAGAAGCAGGAGTTACATATACAGTTGTTGTTGGATTTGATGAAGTAACGATAAAAAAAGCGATTGAATTAGCTGAGGCTTATGATTTTATTTACGCTGCAGTTGGATGGCATCCTGTAGATGCTATCGACATGAAAGAAGAACATTTAGCTTGGTTAGAAGAATTAGCTTCACATCCTAAAGTCGTTGCAATTGGAGAAATGGGACTAGATTATCACTGGGATAAGTCCCCTAAAGAAATACAGAAGGAAGTATTCCGTAAACAAATTGCATTAGCTAAAAAAGTGAAATTACCAATCATTATACATAACCGTGATGCAACTCAAGATATTGTTGATATTCTAGAGGAAGAGAATGCGGCTGAAGTAGGGGGTATTATGCATTGCTTTAGTGGTAGTGTCGAAGTAGCACAGCGATGTGTTGATATGAACTTTTTAATTTCAGTAGGTGGACCGGTTACATTTAAAAATGCTAAGAAACCGAAAGAAGTTGCAGTAGAGATTCCTTTAGAGAAATTGTTAATAGAGACGGATTGTCCATATTTAACACCACATCCATTTCGAGGGAAGCGAAATGAACCGAGTTATGTAAAGCTTGTAGCAGAAGAAATTGCGAATTTAAAGGGGATTTCTTATGAGGAAGTAGCAGAAGTTACAACAAAAAATGCAAAGGCTTTATTTGGTGTTGAATAAAAAAGGAATGGGAGAACCCATTCTTTTTTATTTTTTGAGAAAAGAAATAGTAGAAGCGAAAGAGAAGATAAGGGGAAATTAGGAAGTGTTACAATAAGGAGAGAGAACAAAGTTTGTACCAGTCTATTTTTTAAAATGTAAGAATGGGGAAAATAATAATGGAAAAGTCGTCATTTTTTTGTTTTACTAAGTAGAGACGAAATGAGTGTGGAGGCAAGCATGAAAATTAAAGAGATTATCGTTGTAGAAGGTAAAGATGATACAGTTGCAATTAAGCGTGCTGTTGATGCGGATACAATTGAAACGAACGGTTCAGCAATCGGTGATCATGTTATTGAGCAAGTTAAATTAGCGCAGCAAAAACGAGGCGTTATTATTTTTACAGATCCGGATTATCCAGGAGAGCGTATTCGAAAAATTATTTCTGACAAGGTACCTGGATGTAAGCATGCTTTCTTACCGAAGGAAGAAGCGCTTGCTAAAAGAAAAAAAGGTGTTGGAATTGAACACGCTTCTAATGAATCGATTCGCCGTGCTTTAGAGAATATACATGAAGAAATGGAAGCTTACACAAGTGAAATTAGTTGGAGTGATCTAGTCGATGCAGGCTTAGTGGGCGGAGAAATGGCAAAGAGTCGCAGAGAAAGAATGGGTAAGCTATTAAAGATTGGTTATACAAATGCAAAACAGTTACATAAACGTTTACAGATGTTTCAAGTTTCAAAAGAGACGTTTGCAGAAGCTTATAAACAAGTAATACAGGAGGAAAAGAAATGAAAGATATCGCAACGCCGAATCGTACGAAAGACATTGTTGAAAAGTATGGATTCTCATTCAAAAAAAGTTTAGGACAAAATTTCTTAATTGATACAAATGTATTAAATCGTATTGTTGATCACGCAGAAATCGGTTCAGAAAGTGGTGCAATTGAGATTGGACCAGGTATCGGTGCGTTAACAGAGCAGTTAGCGAAGCGTGCTAAAAAAGTGGTGGCTTTTGAAATTGATCAAAGATTATTACCAATTTTAGACGAGACGTTAGCTCCATATAGTAACGTTACAGTTATAAATAAAGATGTACTAAAGGCAGATGTACACGAAGTGTTTAGTGAGCAATTTGAAGAAGGACAAGATGTAATGGTAGTAGCTAATTTACCATACTATATTACAACGCCAATTTTATTTAAATTGCTTGAAGAAAAATTACCGGTTCGTGGATTTGTTGTTATGATGCAAAAAGAAGTTGGAGATCGTTTAGCTGCTAAACCTGGAACGAAAGAATATGGTTCTTTATCAATTGCTATTCAGTATTATACAGAGGTAGAAACAGTTATGACTGTACCGCGTACAGTGTTTGTACCACAACCAAATGTTGATTCTGCGATTATCCGTCTTCTAAAGCGTCCGAAACCAGTTGTAGAAGTGACAAATGAGACTTTCTTCTTTGAAGTAGTAAGAGCAAGTTTCGCACAGCGCCGTAAAACTTTAATGAATAATTTATCGAATAATTTAAATGGTTTCCCGAAAGATAAAGAGCTGTTGGATCGAATTTTAACAGAAGTAGGAATTGATCCAAAGCGAAGAGGCGAAACGCTATCTATCGAAGAGTTTGCAACATTAAGTAACGCATTAGTTCTTCATAAGTTATCATAAGGATATGAAAGGGACAGTTCAATTTGAGCTGTCCCTTTTGTCACCTTTCCTTTCCTAAATTCATACTTTAAAAACAGGTAAGATGGCCTAACGAGTTTGGAGGTAGGAGAATGGCTTTACATGTTGGAGAATTAGTGGAACGATATTCTCATAATAGGGATATCCTTTTTCGTATTATAGAAATAAAAGGCGAGATAGCTATATTGTTTGGGGAGGAAATTAGACTTGTGGCAGATGCGCCGCTTGAAGATTTAATTAGTATAGATCAACGAGAACATAAAAAAAGAGTGAAGCGTGAAAAAGAAACAATGGAGCGCACGTACCGTTTATTTCAACAAGATTATGTATTGATGAAACAAAGGCATGAACACACTTCAACTGGTGGATACACAAGTGAAGTGAATTACTTTCAAATGCCAGGACGCGTATTGCATATAGATGGGGACCCTTTGTATTTGCGCAAGTGTTTAGACCTATATAATAAAATTGGTGTTCCTGTACAAGGTGTTCATTGTAAGGAAACAGAGATGCACGAAAAGGTAGTAGACTTAATAGATCATTTCCGCCCAGACATTTTAGTTATTACAGGACACGATGCCTATACAAAATCCAAAGGGGTAAAGGGAGATTTAGCAGCATATAGGCATTCAAGGCATTTTGTACAGGCTGTCCGAGAAGTACGAAAAAAATATCCATCATTGGATCAACTCGTTATTTTTGCTGGGGCGTGTCAATCGCATTTCGAGGCGTTAATTCGAGCGGGTGCTAACTTTGCTAGTTCTCCGTCTAGGATTAACATTCATGCACTAGACCCTGTGTATGTGGTTGGTAAAATTAGCTTCACTTCATTTATGGAGAGAGTAAATGTATGGGATGTTGTACGTAATACGATTACTGGTGAAAAAGGACTGGGTGGAATTGAAACGAGAGGGATTTTACGAACAGGATTACCCTTCCAACATTATGAAGAATAAGCAAGGTACATACGTATCTTGCTTTTTTATGCGTAAGAGAATGAAATGAATTTGGATAAAAAATGGTAAGAGCGTAAAGACTATACAATGATACTTTTACAATATAGTATTTCTTCTATCTATTCGAACGCATGATGCTTTTATAATGATATAGTCTGTGAATTGCGGTTAATAATTGGGATAGATATATCGTGTTTTAAGTGTTCAATCTAAATTACAGCGAGGTGTAGCAAGGTATATGTCAAAACGTTTAGATGAAATTAAAAGCGAATTAGATCACCATCTTGGACAGCGACTTATGTTAAAGGCGAATAGCGGAAGAAGAAAAACAGTGGAGCAATCAGGTGTACTTGCAGAAACTTATCGTTCTGTGTTTGTTGTACAGTTAGACCAACAAGAAGATGCATTGCAACGTGTATCTTATAGTTATGCAGATGTTTTAACAGAGACGGTAGAGTTGACATTTTATGGTGAACCCCATAATGAAATTATTTTATAACTCATGTGTCGTTACATATATTCCCACAAATGAAAAGTTATATTATTTTGCATACTAATTATACCGTAGCAAAATAAGGGGGGACTCTGCATTGAGTAGACGAAGAGGTGTCATGTCAAACCAGTTTAAAGAAGAGCTAGCAAAAGAGCTGGGCTTTTATGATGTTGTTCAGAAAGAAGGATGGGGCGGAATTCGTGCGAAAGATGCTGGTAATATGGTGAAACGCGCTATAGAAATTGCAGAACAGCAATTAATGAAACAAAACCAGTAGTTGTAAGATTACTTTCTATGCTACGGTAGCCGAGGAGAGATTCCTCGGCTTTTTGTACTCTGAAAGGTGCCATCATTTTACATAAGTAGTTTCATTCTGAATGCTTTTCGTTATAATTAGGGAAGTGTCATCGTCTTACTATAAATTTATGGTAAAATAAACGATAAAAGATTGAGTACATAGAGTGGGTGAATAGATTGAAGCTACTAGTGAAAGCACCAGCAAAGATTAATCTGTCGTTAGATGTACTGGGAAAAAGACAAGACGGATATCATGAAGTGAAAATGATTATGACAACAATTGATTTAGCGGATCGTTTAGAACTAATGGAATTAGCAGAAGACCGTATTGAAATTTTATCCCATAATCGGTATGTCCCAGACGACCAACGAAATTTAGCTTATCAAGCAGCGAAATTATTAAAAGAGAAGTTTAATGTGAAAAAAGGTGTATCTATTACTATTGAAAAAACGATTCCAGTAGCAGCTGGATTAGCAGGTGGAAGTAGTGATGCAGCAGCGACATTACGTGGTCTTAATAAATTATGGAATTTAGGGCTTACAATTGACGAATTAGCAGAGCTTGGCTCAGAAATTGGATCAGATGTATCGTTCTGTGTATATGGAGGGACAGCAATTGCCACTGGAAGAGGAGAGCGAATTGAGCATATAAAAACGCCACCTTCTTGTTGGGTTATTTTAGCGAAGCCACATATTGGTGTATCTACTGCTGACGTGTATGGAAATTTAAAACTAAATCGAGTTACACATCCAAATGTAGATAAGATGGTTGATGTCATCAATGCTGGGGATTACAAAGGGATTTGTGATACTGTTGGTAACGTCTTAGAAGATGTAACATTTAAGATGCATCCCGAAGTTGCTCGTATTAAAGCACAGATGAAACGATTTGGAGCAGATGCTGTATTAATGAGTGGAAGTGGTCCAACTGTATTCGGACTTGTACACCATGATTCGCGAATGCATCGCATTTATAACGGATTAAAAGGATTTTGTGAACAAGTATATGCGGTACGTTTATTAGGAGAGCGAGAAACGCTTGAATAAAGACGTATAATACGTTATGATTTGTTTAGAATATTCGTGATTTGAGGTGGGCGTATGAAAATTAGACGAAGTACAAGATTAGTCGATATGACATATTACTTGTTACAAAACCCTCGTCAGCTAGTTTCTCTCACTTTTTTTGCTGAAAGGTATCAATCGGCTAAATCCTCTATTAGTGAAGATTTAGTTATTATTAAGCAAACGTTTGAACAACAAGGGGTCGGCACATTGCAAACGGTACCAGGAGCAGCAGGAGGAGTGAAATATATACCATATATAAGTGAAGAAGAGGCAGATCTAATTATTGATGAGCTTTGTAGCTTATTTGAAAATCCAGATCGTATTTTGCCTGGCGGTTACTTATACATGACAGATCTTTTAAGTAATCCTCGTCATATTAATGGTGCAGGTCGTTTGTTTGCTTCTGTCTTTGCTAGGCAACCAATCGATGCAGTTATGACGGTAGCAACAAAAGGGATTCCACTTGCTTATGCAGTGGCAAACTACTTAGATGTACCGGTAGTAATTGCGAGGAAAGATAATAAGGTAACAGAAGGTCCAACTGTTAGTATTAACTATGTATCAGGTTCTTCTAAACGAATACAAACAATGACGTTGGCAAAGCGTAGTCTTCCAGAGGGATCAAACGTTTTAATTATTGATGATTTCATGAAAGCTGGCGGAACAATTCAAGGTATGATGAGTATGCTAGAAGAGTTTAAGGCTAATGTTGTTGGTATCGGTGTATTAGTAGAATCCACAGATATCGAAGAACGACTTATTAATAACTTTGTATCATTAATTCGTCTTTCAGAAGTTGATGTGAAAGAAAAATCGATTCAAGTGGAGAAGGGGAATTATTCACTTACACCATTTGATGAAGGACTTGTAGAGGTTGAATAAAAAAGGTAAAGCAAATGGCTTTATCTTTTTTTATTCTATTTATAAATTATAAAATAGATGGACAAACTGCTTTTCGTGCACTATTTTTAAAGAGTAAAAATAAATAATAAAAGGGTGAAAAATTATGAAAGTTGTTCAAACAAGCAAGGCACCACAAGCAATTGGACCTTATTCACAAGGGATTATTGTAAATAATATGTTTTACAGTTCAGGACAAATTCCATTAACAGCAAGTGGAGAGCTTGTAACGGGAGATGTAACAGTACAAACAGAACAAGTATTTGAAAATTTACAAGCAGTATTAGAAGAAGCAGGTGCTTCATTTGATACGGTAGTAAAAACAACAGTATTCTTAAAAGATATGGATGATTTTAATGCTGTTAATGAAGTATACGGTTCTTATTTCTCTACTCATAAACCAGCACGTTCTTGTGTACAGGTAGCAAAATTACCGAAAGATGTTTCAGTTGAAATCGAAGTAATCGCCCTAGTTAAGTAACCTTTTGTAAGCGATAACCTCTACTAATCCTTATATTCAATTGCAATAAAAATTTTTATCTTAAAAATTTTTAAAAAATTAAAGGGAAAATAGAAAATTTGTGGAATTTATACAAATATATCGCTTATTTAGAAAAGGGTGGTGAACACAAGATGGAAGTGACTGACGTAAGATTACGCCGCGTAAACACAGAAGGCCGCATGAGAGCAATTGCCTCTATTACTCTAGACCATGAATTTGTTGTTCATGATATTCGTGTAATTGATGGTAATAATGGATTATTTGTAGCAATGCCAAGTAAACGTACTCCAGATGGAGAATTCCGTGACATTGCACATCCGATTAATTCTAATACACGCTCTAAAATTCAAGATGCGGTTTTAACGGAGTATCATCGTTTAGGCGAGTTAGAAGAGGTTGAGTTTGAAGAAGCAGGTGCTTCGTAAAATTCGAATGAAAAGGGCTTTTGAAAGAAAGTCTTATAATTTTGTAGCAAACTCCTGTAAGCATTTACAGGAGTTTGTTTTTTTTTTTGACTTTATATAATTTATATTTAAAACATTCATCGTTTATTAAAATGAAGAGAAGAAACTACTAATTTTTTCAAAATCATTTTAAATAGTATAGCTTATTTCTTAAAAAAGATACTAAAGAGTAAAACATCTTATAAGAATTATGGTAAAATTTAATAGTTAAAATGTGTTTCTTGAAATATATGATGATTTAGGATAATATCGTTAATGGATAAATAGGTTGCGATGGAGGGTCTATATGTCAAACAGATTTGCAGTGATTCTAGCTGCAGGTAAAGGCACACGTATGAAGTCTAAGCTATACAAAGTGCTGCATCCTGTATGTGGAAAACCTATGGTACAACACGTAGTCGATCAAGTAACTCAATTAGGATTGCAGAAACTTGTAACGGTCGTTGGACATGGTGCTGAAATGGTACAAGAACAGCTAGGAAACGTAAGTGAGTTTGCATTACAAGCAGAACAACTTGGTACAGCGCATGCTGTAGATCAAGCTGCTAGCGTACTTGCAAATGAAGAAGGAACAACTTTAGTTATTTGTGGTGATACACCTTTAATAACTGCTGAAACGATGGAAGCATTACTTCAGCAACACAAAGAAGCAGGAGCAATGGCAACTGTGCTAACAGCATACATAGAAGAGCCTGCTGGATATGGCCGTATCGTTCGTAACGAAAATGGTCATGTTGAAAAGATCGTTGAGCATAAGGATGCAAATGAAAAAGAATTAGCTATTAAAGAAATCAATACAGGTACGTATTGTTTTGATAATAAAGCTTTATTCGCTTCACTTTCTAAAGTTTCAAATGATAACGTACAAGGTGAATATTACCTTCCAGATGTTATTGAGATTTTAAAAAATGAAGGTCATATCGTATCAGCTTATCAAACAGAGCACTTCGATGAAACGTTAGGTGTTAACGACAGAGTCGCTCTATCGCAAGCGGAAATTATTATGAAAAATCGTATCAACCGAAAGAACATGGTAAATGGTGTTACAATTATTGATCCAAGTAACACATATATTTCTGCTGATGCAATTATCGGTAGTGATACAGTTCTTCATCCAGGAACAATTATTGAGGGGAACACTGTAATTGGTTCTGATTGTGAAATTGGACCGCATACAGTAATTCGCGATAGTGAAATTGGAGATCGTACGACAATTCGTCAATCTACTGTACATGATAGTAAGCTTGGTACAGAAGTATCGGTTGGTCCATTTGCACATATTCGCCCAGATTCAGTTATTGGAGACGAAGTACGCGTTGGAAACTTCGTGGAAATCAAAAAAACTGTTTTTGGTAATAGAAGTAAAGCTTCACACTTAAGTTATATCGGGGATGCACAAGTTGGAGAAGACGTGAATCTTGGTTGTGGTTCAATTACGGTGAACTATGACGGCAAGAATAAATTTAAAACTGTGATTGGTAACGGGGTATTTATTGGATGTAATTCAAATCTTGTTGCTCCTGTAACAGTTGAAGATGGTGCTTATGTGGCAGCAGGCTCTACAATTACAGAGAATGTCCCATCAAAAGCATTATCAGTAGCACGTGCACGTCAAGTTAACAAAGAAGACTATGTTGATCAATTGCTGAATAAGAAAAAATCATAATGTGGAGGGTTAATCTAGATGTCGACTCAATATCTAAATTCTAATTTGAAAGTATTCTCTTTAAACTCTAATAAGGAACTTGCTGAGCAAATCGCAAAGCATATTGGAGTAGGACTAGGAAAATGTTCTGTTGATCGTTTTAGTGATGGAGAAGTTCAAATTAACATTGAAGAAAGTATCCGTGGTTGCGATGTATTCATTATTCAATCTACAAGCTTCCCAGTAAACGAACATATCATGGAATTACTTATTATGATCGATGCATTAAAGCGTGCATCTGCAAAAACAATTAATATTGTTATTCCTTACTATGGTTATGCGCGTCAAGACCGTAAAGCGCGTTCTCGTGAACCAATTACATCGAAACTTGTAGCAAACTTGCTTGAAACAGCAGGTGCAACTCGTGTAATCACTCTAGATTTACATGCTCCACAAATTCAAGGATTCTTTGATATCCCAATCGACCACTTAATGGGTGTACCGATTCTTTCAGATTACTTTGAAACAAAAGGTCTTAAAGACATCGTAATCGTATCACCTGACCATGGTGGTGTAACTCGTGCTAGAAAAATGGCAGATCGCCTAAAAGCGCCAATCGCTATTATTGATAAACGTCGTCCTCGTCCGAATGTATCAGAGGTAATGAACATTATCGGTAACATCGAAGGCAAAACAGCAATTTTAATTGATGACATCATTGACACAGCTGGTACAATTACATTAGCAGCAAACGCTCTTGTTGAGAACGGTGCTTCTGAAGTATATGCTTGCTGTACACACCCAGTATTATCTGGCCCAGCAATTGAACGTATTCAAAATTCGAATATTAAAGAGTTAGTTGTAACGAACTCTATCGTATTACCAGAAGAAAAGAAAATCGACAAAGTACATGAACTTTCAGTTGCTCCATTAATTGGAGAAGCAATCATTCGTGTATACGAAGAAGAATCTGTAAGTGTATTATTCAATTAATTGGATAGAATGAGACGTAACCAAGCTTGGTTACGTCTTTTCGTATCGAAAAAAGAAAGTAGTGGTACAAGAATGAAATTGATAGTAGGACTTGGGAACCCAGGTAGAGAATATGAATTAACAAGGCATAATATTGGATTTATGGCAATTGATGAACTTGCAAAGCGTTGGAACATTTCTTTGAATGAACAGAAGTTTAAAGGCGTATTTGGTGCAGGATTTGTTAATGGAGAAAAAGTAATCTTATTAAAGCCACTTACATATATGAATTTATCTGGGGAAAGTATTCGTCCACTTATGGATTACTATAAAATTGATGTTGATGATTTCGTTGTTATGTATGATGATTTAGATATCCCGGTAGGTAAATTACGCCTTCGTATGAAAGGGAGTGCCGGTGGACATAATGGCGTGAAATCAACAATTTCGCATTTAGGAACGCAAGAGTTTCAACGTATCCGTATGGGAATTGATCGCCCGAAAAATGGGATGAAGGTAGTAGATTACGTATTAGGACGTTTTACATCCGAAGAGATTCCTGATGTCAATCATTCCATTGAAAAAGCAGCGGATGCATGTGAAGAGTGGTTAAATAAGCCTTTTGTCCAAATCATGAATACTTTCAACAGTTAAGGTTATGATTGGGAATATTTTATTTTATTTTTACCCATACTAGTAGTAACTGGATATTTAGGAGGCTAGTATGGAAGGGTATTATTATTGTAGGCATTGCGGGAGTAATGTAGGCTCCGTTACCGCAGAAAAAGTATATAGCGACGTTTTATTTCAACTAACAGAGCAAGAGGTAGTAGAGATGATTCATTTTCATGAGAATGGAAATATATATATAAAAACGATTTGTGAATCGTGCCAAGAAACGCTCGCATCTTATCCTGAGTATTATGAATATGAAAAATTTCTACAATAAAATGTTGTCGCTTTGGCATGTCCAAAGCATTTTTCTGTTTTCTTTTTCCAAAATATTTGCATAAAATATGGTGACTTGCTCTTTATGTTGAGAGGAGTTTTGATAATGATAGGTTTATTAGAGCAATTTTATAAAAATGAAGAAATACAATCGGTTATTAATGGGTTAGAAGATGGTTTAAAAGAACAACTTATATCAGGTATGGCAACATCTTCTCGTTCATTATTAATGGCAGCTTTATATAAAAAAACAAAGAAATCGCAACTTATTGTCACACACAATCTATATCAAGCACAAAAGGTACATGAAGATTTAGTGGCATTACTTGGTGAAAAAGATGTATGGCTGTACCCAGTAAACGAATTAATTGCATCAGAAATCGGTGTTGCAAGTCCAGAATTAAAAGCGCAACGCATTGAGGTGCTAAATCGTTTAGCGGCAGGAGAGAATGGGGTTATTGTAGCGCCAGTCGCAGGATTACGTAGATTTTTACCGATAAAAGAATTATGGAAGCAAAAGCAAATTGAAATTAATCTAGGGCAAGAGATTGATTTAGAGGCGCTCTTGCATACATTACATCATATTGGCTACGAACGTAAGTCGATGGTAGAAGCTCCGGGGGAGTTCAGTTTGCGCGGGGGCATATTAGATATTTACCCATTAACTGAAGAATTACCATTCCGTATTGAATTCTTCGATACAGAAGTCGATTCTATTCGATTATTTGATGTGGATGAACAGCGTTCTCAAGATAAAAAGGAAAGTGTTAAGTTTGGTCCGGCAACAGAGTTTTTATTTTCACAGGAAGAATTGAAATCGGGAATTAAGCATCTTGAAGAAGGTTTGACTAAGACGATGCAAAAACTTTCCGATGACAAATTAAAGACTGCAGTGCTTGAGACAGTAAGTCATGAAATTGAAATGTTGAAAAATGGCCAAAGTATAGAACAGATGTTTAAATATTTATCTATTTTCTATAAAGAACCTGCTAGTCTGATAGATTATTTACCAGAAGATGGTGTTGTAATTTTAGATGAAATCTCTCGTATTCAAGAAACAGCATCACATCTTGAAACGGAAGAAGCGGAATGGTATATATCACTTCTTGGTGAAGGAACAATAATTCAGGATTTATCTTTCTCCCACTCATTTGAGGGATTTCTTCATCATAAAAAAAGAAGTTTTGTATATTTAACGTTATTCTTACGCCATATAGCACATGCGCATCCGCAAAACATTGTGAATGTGACATGTAAAACAATGCAAGATTTCCATGGGCAGATGCAGTTATTAAAAACTGAAATTGATAGATGGAATGAAGGGCACTTTACGACTGTTGTGCTTGGAACAGATGATGAACGTGTAAAAAAACTACAACATATTTTAAGTGATTATGATATTGAAGCGGATATTGTAGAGGGCACAGATATTTTATTGCCTGGAAGATTACAGATTGCTGTAGGTGATTTACATGCAGGATTTGAAATGCCGATGCAAAAGCTCGTTGTCATTACTGAAAAGGAGCTTTTTCATAAGAAAGTTAAAAAATCACAACGTAAGCAAAAGTTATCTAATGCTGAGCGTATTAAAAGTTATTCGGAATTAAAAGTTGGAGATTATGTAGTTCATGTAAATCATGGTATAGGTAAATTTTTAGGTATTGAGACATTAGAGATTAATGGTGTTCATAAAGATTATTTAAATATTAAATATCAAGGTAACGATAAGCTATATGTTCCAATTGAACAAATCGATCAAGTGCAAAAATATGTGGGTTCTGAAGGTAAGGATCCGAAAGTTTATAAATTAGGCGGGAACGATTGGAAGAAGGTCAAAACGAAGGTTGAAAAATCTGTACAAGACATTGCAGATGACCTAATTAAATTATATGCTGAGCGCGAAGCTTCAAAAGGCTATGCATATACACCAGATACGGCAGAACAACAAGAATTTGAATCTTCCTTCCCGTATCAAGAGACAGATGACCAATTACGTTCTATTGAAGAAATTAAGAAAGATATGGAACGCGGACGTCCGATGGATAGGCTCCTTTGTGGTGATGTAGGATATGGAAAGACCGAAGTAGCTATTCGTGCAGCATTTAAAGCAATCATGGATGAAAAACAAGTTGCGATTTTAGTACCGACAACAATTCTGGCACAACAACACTATGAAACAATTCGAGAGCGTTTTCAAGATTACCCGATTAATATAGGGTTACTAAGTAGATTCCGCACGCGGAAACAACAAAACGAAACGCTTAAGGGGTTAAAAGATGGCACAGTAGATATTGTAATCGGAACGCATCGTATTTTATCTAAAGATGTTACTTATAAAGATTTAGGACTTCTTATTATTGATGAAGAACAAAGATTTGGTGTGACGCATAAAGAAAAAATTAAACAATTAAAAGCAAATGTTGATGTGTTAACCCTAACGGCAACGCCAATTCCACGTACACTTCACATGTCTATGCTTGGTGTGCGGGACTTATCTGTCATTGAAACGCCACCAGAAAATCGTTTCCCAGTCCAAACGTATGTGGTGGAATATAATCCAGCGTTAATGAGAGAAGCGATAGAGCGAGAGCTTGCAAGAGGTGGGCAAATTTACTTCTTATATAACCGGGTAGAGGATATCGAAAGAAAAGCAGATGAAATTTCGATGCTAGTTCCAGACGCTCGTGTAACATACGCACATGGGAAAATGAACGAAAGTGAATTAGAGTCTGTTATGCTATCGTTTTTAGAGGGACAGCATGATGTTCTTGTAAGTACAACAATTATTGAAACAGGTGTAGATATCCCGAACGTTAATACGTTAATTGTATTTGATGCAGATCGTATGGGACTATCGCAGTTGTATCAGCTTCGTGGGCGTGTTGGGCGTTCTAATCGCGTTGCATATGCATACTTTGCATACAAACGTGATAAAGTGCTATCAGAAGTTGCAGAGAGACGTCTACAAGCAATTAAAGAGTTCACAGAGCTTGGATCTGGTTTCAAAATTGCGATGAGAGATTTATCAATTCGTGGTGCGGGTAACTTGTTAGGGGCAGAACAACACGGGTTTATTGATTCTGTCGGATTTGATCTATATTCTCAAATGTTAAAAGATGCAATTGAACAGCGCAGAGGAACCGATGGAGTTGAAAATACAGTTAATGTTGAAATTGATTTAGAAGTAGATGCGTATTTACCAGATGCTTATATTTCAGATAGTAAACAAAAGATTATGATGTATAAACAATTTAGAGGTGTTTCTACAATTGAGGATATTGAAGAATTGCAGGAAGAGATGATCGATAGATTTGGTGATTACCCACAAGAAGTTGGTTATTTATTACAAATTGCAAATATTAAAGTATTGGCAATGAAAGAACAAATCGAATTAATTAAGCAAAATAAATTTGAAGTAACAATTCTGTTCTCAGAACAAGCAAGCCAAAATATTGATGGTGGAAAATTATTCATGCTTGGAAATAGTTTTGGGCGTATGATCGGTCTTGGAATGGAAGGATCACAATTGAAAATCGTTATGAAAACGAATGGATTAGAGACATCGAAGTGGTTAACAATTGCTGAAAATTTATTAAAAGGCTTACCAGATGTAAAAAAAGAAGTAATAAATGCCTAATATTAGATAAAAAAATACAATTCGACGTGCATAGAAGAACTAATGTGTAAAATACTATGTCTAACAGTTGGTGATTTTTACATGAACAGGTAAATTCACCACTTTGATCATCAGTAGAAAGTGAGGCAGCATTAGAATGAAAGCAACTGGAATCGTACGTCGAATTGATGATTTAGGCAGGGTAGTAATCCCGAAGGAAATTCGTAGAACTTTACGTATTCGAGAAGGAGACCCACTAGAAATATTTGTTGATCGCGATGGAGAAGTAATTTTGAAGAAATATTCTCCGATTAGTGAATTAGGGGATTTTGCAAAAGAATATACGGAAGCTTTATACGATAGCTTAGGACATAATGTGCTTGTATGTGATCGTGATTCTATTATCGCAGTAGCAGGCATATCTAAAAAAGAATACTTAAATAAAAGTGTTGGCGATTTAATTGAGAAGACAATGGAAGAGCGTAAGTCTGTAATTATGACGGACGAAAGCGAAATTTCAATTATTGATGGAGTAACAGAAAAAGTTAGCTCCTATACAATTGGCCCGATTGTTGCGAATGGGGATCCAATTGGAGCTGTTATTATCTTCTCTAAAGAGGCTATTATAAGTGAAGTAGAGCATAAGTCAGTAAATACAGCAGCGAGCTTCTTAGCGAAGCAAATGGAGCAGTAAAGATATATAATTTTAGAAGTTGCAATCTTTCCTAATTATGATATTTCTTTTGAAAAATCAATTATTTGGAGATATAGGTATATTGAATAAAGGTAGCGCTTTGCTACCTTTTTTCGTTGAACATTTTTAGTTTTGTAAGAACTCTTTATTACTCGTGGGTGTAAGGGAGCCTGTTTTTTCTTTGTGATATAATACGAGAGGTGAGAATAGAAAAAGGAGTTTTCTTGTATGGAAGCGAAGAAGTATCAAGCCTTTTGGCGTGGGGCTATTATATTAACGATCGCAAGTTTTATTACAAAAGTATTAAGCGCTTTTTACCGTATTCCATATCAAAACATAGCGGGAGATGTTGGTTTTTATATTTACCAACAAATTTATCCGTTTTATGGATTTTGTTTAATTTTAGCTACTTATGGATTCCCTATTATAATTTCAAAAATGGTTGCAGAAAGATTAGAAAGAGGAAAACAAAAAGAAGCAGAAGAAATAATTTGTGTATCTTTTTGGTTTTTATTAGGGATTGGCTTTATAGGGTTTTTCACATTGTTCTTTGGTGCCGAAACGATTGCATCGGCTATGGGTGATGTACACTTATATAAGTTATTACGTGTTATTTCATTTTCATTCATATTAATGCCATTCTTATCCGTAGCGAGAGGATATTTTCAAGGATTTAATAATATGATGCCGACGGCTGTTTCACAAGTAATTGAACAAACGATTCGTGTATCTATTATTGTCTTTTTATCACTATTCCTTATTGCTCACGGATTTGATCTATATACAGTCGGTGCAGGTGCTATGTTAGGTTCGATTGCAGGCGGGCTTATTGGGATTATCGTACTTTTACTTTATATGCGTCATGATTTTCGCGCCATTTTCTTTAAAAGCTTGAAGAGAATTGGGGGAAAAAGAAGAATTGTTAAAATCCTTTTTTGGCAAGGAATAGCTATTTGTGTTAGTAATTTAGTCCTTATTTTTATACAAATGGCAGATTCGGTTTCCTTCTATACTTTACTCATTGGGGCAGGGGAACAGGCTGAAAGTGCAAAGGTACTAAAAGGTGTTTATGACAGAAGTATCCCTCTCATGCAATTAGGTACTGTCGTGACAACGTCTTTCTCATTGTCACTTATTCCGATTATTACAGCGGCAAAGGAAAGAGGAGATCTTGCTTTTATTCAAGAAAAGGTAAAGTTAGCGATGAAAATAACACTTGTTATTGGATTTGCAGCAGCCATCGGATTAACTTGCATTATTCAGCCTACAAATATTATGTTATTTGAGAATAGTGATGGGTCAGATGTGTTATCGATTTTATCTTTATCTATTTTATTTAGTTCATTGTCAATTACAACTGCTTCTATTTTACAAGGGCTGGGACAAACATTAAAACCAGCAATATTCGTTGTATTTGGAGGTTGTTTGAAGTTAGTTTTAAACTATATGTTAATGCCGCATTTTGGAGTTAAAGGAGCTGCGATTGCAACTTTAATTGCGCTTGTTGTAATTGCCTTGTTAAATAGTGTATTACTTATGCAATCTGTATCGGGGTCGCTTATTAATAAGCAGAAGATGTTCGGTATAGTTATTAGTGGTATCGGTATGGGATTTGTATTAATAATGTTTATTCGTGTGTTACAAATGTCTGGGTTAGTAATTGATGGGAATCATAGAGGAATCGCGACATTTGAAGCGTTGTTAGGTGTAGCTATTGGCGGATTGACATACATGTTTTTAATTTTAAAATTACGTGTATTTACAAAAGAAGAATTAGGATCCGTTATGAAAAAAGAGAAAAAAGAAGGTTCATTGAAGAAGAGTGGATAGAGGTGACAGGTTGTGAGTGGAATCATTACTATTTTAGGATTAGGTGCTGGTGAATTAGATCAGCTGACGATGGGCGTATACCGAAAGATAAAAGTAGCAGACCATATGTTTGTTAGAACGAAGGAGCACCCGGTTATAGAAGAGTTGGAGAAAGAAGGTATAAAATATACGGCTTTCGACAATATATATGAAGCGCATGATACATTTGAAATTGTATATGAAACAATTGCGAATACATTGCTAGAACAAGCTGAAGGTGCAGAAATTATTTATGCTGTTCCAGGTCATCCGCTAGTAGCAGAAAGAACAGTTCAGCTACTTTTAGAAAAAGGAGAAGTAGCAAATGTTGAAGTGCGAATTGAAGGTGGACAAAGTTTCCTTGATCCAATGTTCGCAAGTTTAAAAATCGATCCGATTGAAGGATTCCAATTAATTGATGCTACATCATTTGAAAGAGGGCAATTAGAATTACGTCAACATTTAATCTTTTGCCAAGTGTATGATGCGTTCGTTGCTTCAGATGTGAAGTTAACATTAATGGAAATATTGCCAGATGATTATGAAGTGTATATCGTAACAGCTGCAGGAACTTCGTTTGAACAAGTCAAAAAGGTACCGTTGTACATGTTAGATCATGAAACAGAATTGAATAATTTAACGAGTGTGTATGTACCACCAGTTCAGGAACGTGCATCCTTGTATCAACAGTTTGATGTACTGAGAGAAATTATTGCAGACCTTCGTGGACCGAATGGTTGTCCGTGGGATAAAAAGCAAACACATCAATCTTTAAAGAAGTATTTAATTGAGGAAGCTTATGAAGTATTGGAAGCAATTGATGAAGAGGACGATGATCACTTAGTAGAAGAGCTAGGTGATATATTATTACAAGTCATGCTTCATGCCCAAATTGGAGAGGATGAAGGTTGGTTCTCCATCGATGATATTATTCGAACTTTATCGGAGAAAATGGTTCGTCGTCATCCACATGTGTTTGGAAATGCAGATGTAAATAATGCTGAAGAAGTGATTGCGAATTGGGAAGAAATTAAAAAACAAGAAAAGGGATTCGTAAAAGAATCTGTTTTAACTGGAATTCCAAAAAGTTTGCCGCAATTAATGCGTGCCTATGAAATTCAGAAGAAAGCTGGAAAGGTTGGATTTGATTGGGTTGATGTACAGCCAATGATAGAGAAAGCCCTAGAAGAATGGCAAGAATTCCAGCAAGAAGTTATAAATATGGATGAGGAAAAGATGCTAGGTGAATTTGGCGATTTACTATTTGCATTTGTTAACATAGCTCGTCATTATAAATTAGATCCAGAAGAAGCATTACGTTCAACTAATGAGAAATTTATGGGGCGTTTTTTATACATGGAAGCAAAAGTAGCTGAAATGAATAAAGAAATGCAAGATCTGTCATTAGAACAGTTGGATGTTTTATGGGAAGAGGCAAAGCAAACAGAGCGTTAATAGGGGGATTTGATATGCGTCTAGATAAATTTTTGAAAGTGTCACGTTTAATTAAAAGAAGAACATTAGCAAAAGAAGTATCTGATCAAGGAAGAATATCTATCAATGGTCAAGTCGCAAAAGCGAGTTCAGATGTGAAAGTGGCTGATGAATTAACAATTCGTTTCGGTCAAAAAATAGTAACGGTGAAAGTAAATGAATTGAAAGAAACAACAAAAAAAGAAGATGCAGCAAATATGTATAGCCTAGTTCGCGAAGAAAAAGTAAAAGCAGAAGAGGGCTTGTTCTAAAATCTGCTATCCCTTCATACATTACTATTAGCTAGTATAAAGCTATGGGGGGATTTTCGTGAATAATGGTTACTCACCTATGTCTTCTAATCAACAAAATGTTTCTGTAGAGCATGATATTATTATGCGTGGTAGGCGTGTGATCGATATTACTGGTGTAAAACAAGTAGAGAGTTTTGATAGCGAAGAATTTTTACTCGAGACTGTGATGGGTTTTTTAACAATTCGTGGACAAAACTTGCAAATGAAGAATTTAGATGTGGAAAAAGGTGTTGTATCGATTAAAGGCAAGATTCATGAGATGTTGTATATTGATGAGAATCAAGGGGAGAAAACTAAAGGCTTCTTTAGTAAGTTGTTTAAATGAGTCTAACAATTCAGTTGTATACAATGCTTTCGATGATCGGAATGGGTGCTTGGATTGGAGCATCATTAGATACATACCAACGTTTTTTAAAGCGTCAGGAACGTAAACGTTGGCTTGTATTTATACATGATATACTATTTTGGGTTGTCCAAGCATTATTCGTTTTTTATGTATTACTTCTCGTAAATGAAGCTGAACTACGTATATATGTATTTTTGGCATTATTATGTGGTTTTGCGGCATATCAAAGCTTATTGAAAGCACTATACATGAGGTTGTTAAATTTTCTCATCTATATTTTTGTGCAAACAACACATTTTTTTGTTCGAATTATACAGCTACTCATGATAAAACCTGTTATTATTATAGCGCAGCTATTTATTGCATTTATATTATTCTTATTTCGTATACTGCTTTCAATTGGACATGTGTTATGGAAAATGGTGATTTGGATATTACTTTTCATATGGAAAGTTTTTTTCTGGCCTGTTCGATTTATTGCTTTGCTCATATGGAAACTTCTCCCTAATCGTGTTAAACTTTTTATAATGAAACATGTAGGGTTCCTGCAATATATAGCAAAATTGAAGGGACACATCTTCCAACTATGGGAGCGTATAAAAAAGAAGTTAGGGGGACCTCGGAAATGAGGGAACTGAGACAAAGAACAATCGAAAAACAGAGTCCAAATCCTGTTAAAGAGCATATAATACAAACGGATGAGAACAGGAAGCGACTTTATCGCCGTTTAGCGGTTTTTCTTGTCTTTGCTTTTACAATTATTGCGAGTATTAGTGTAACTTTTTATCAACAAAACAGTTCCATTAAAGCAAAAGAAGCAAAAGTTAAGGACATGAAAAAAGAACTAGATTCATTAACGAATAAAGAAAAAAGTCTAAAAGACGAAGTTCAAAAGTTAAATGATGAAGAGTACGTATTAAAGATTGCTAGAAGGGATTATTTCTTCTCCGGAAAAGGGGAGATAATTTTTCCTGTTTCTAAGTAAAGTATGTCTTATTGACACTATATTTTAGGATTATATATAATAAAGTAAAATTTGACTTTTTAATCACTAAGGAGGAGCATTTTTTTTATGTCAATCGAGGTAGGCAGCAAGTTACAGGGTAAAGTAACAGGTATTACAAATTTTGGGGCTTTTGTGGAGCTGCCAGAAGGCTTAACGGGTCTTGTTCATATTAGTGAAGTTGCTGATAATTATGTGAAAGATATTAACGATCACTTAAAAGTGGGCGACCAAGTAGAAGTAAAAGTTATTAATGTTGAAAAAGATGGGAAAATTGGTCTATCTATTAAAAAAGCGAAAGAACGCGAAAAAACAGAAGGAGATCGTCCACGCGGTGAATACCAACGCGGTGGTGATCAACAACGTTCTGGACGTCCACAACGTAATAATCGCTCTTTCAACAGAGATAATCGCGGTGGCGGTAACGACCGAGCTCCAAAAGAAACATTTGAGCAAAAGATGGCACGCTTCTTAAAGGATAGCGAAGATCGTTTAACTTCTTTAAAGCGTAACACAGAGTCTAAACGTGGTGGCCGTGGCGCACGTCGCGGATAATAAGAACGTTTAGTTTTTAACATATAGAGAGGTACCCAGAGTGATGGCTCAGGGTGCTTTTTTATATGCGAAAATATATTTTTTAAAAAAGTTTTTGAGATGTGTTGACTTTAAATGATATCTGATGTAAGATACTAATTGTCCGTTAAATAAGACGACATGGCGGTGTAGCTCAGCTGGCTAGAGCGTACGGTTCATACCCGTGAGGTCGGGGGTTCGATCCCCTCCGCCGCTATATTTAATTTAACGGCCCGTTGGTCAAGTGGTTAAGACACCGCCCTTTCACGGCGGTAACACGGGTTCGAATCCCGTACGGGTCATCTAAAAAGATCATGCAAACTTGCATGATCTTTTTTTGTTAAATAAAAAAGTAAGACATACAATACTTCTACAAAATCACCTTAAATTTTCTGAATCTTCAATATAATAAAGAGAGATAAATTACATACTATGTATATATGTAGAGTTATTTCGAATAAAAAGTCGAACGATTATAAAAGTGAAAACTGTTGTTTTGACAAAAATCCCAATAAGCATCTTTTATAATGACAGTAATTAAACTATGCAGGTGGTGTTAAAAATATGCCTAAAGCAGGAAGGAATACTATGAATACAAGTGCATTGGCAATGAATGAAAGTCAGCTTGGAGGAATAAAGTGGACGAGTAAGTTGCGAATGAAGTTTGAACAAGTTTTCTTTAGATGGGGATTTATTATTGTTGTTATTGGTTTTCTTTTGGGAAGAGCATATATATTAACAAACATTTTACCGTTTGCATTACCGTTTTTCGCTGCCGTTTATGTTATGAAGCGAGATAAAATGCCGCTCGCATTCCTAGCTTTAATGGGAGGAGCACTTTCAGTTTCGATAGATAATTTATTTTTTACTTTCGCGTCTATCTTTACTTTCTTCATTTATAATATCTTCTTTAGTCGGTTTACACGTAAAACTGTTGGACTTGTACCATTCCAAGTATTTATCTCCGCATTAACCGCACATTTAGTTGTTGTATATTTTGCACAGCAAACTATCACCATGTACGATTTGCTCGTTAGCACGATTGAAGCGGGGCTTAGTTTCGTATTAACGATGATATTTTTACAAAGTGTTCCGCTCTTAGTAGAAAGGAAAGGGAAACAACAAGCATTAGAGACAGAAGAAATTGTTTGTTTAATTATATTACTAGCATCTGTTTTAACAGGTACGACGGATTGGTTTGTATATGACGCTTCTATTCAACATATTTTCACTAGATATTTAGTGTTAGTATTTGCCTTCATCGCCGGCGCTGCTACAGGATCCACAGTTGGGGTTGTCACCGGCTTAATATTAAGTTTAGCGAATGTGTCCAGTTTGTCTCAGCTTAGCCTTCTTGCTTTTTCTGGATTGCTTGGAGGGTTATTGAAAGAAGGGAAGCGTCTAGGCGTTAGTTTAGGTTTGTTAATTGGGACAAGCTTAATTACATTATATGTAGATAAGCAAACGAACATTGTAACAACTTTAATTGAATCAGGTGTGGCAATTGTTTTCTTTTTATTAACACCGAAACTTGTTCTGGATCGCATTGCTAAATTTATGCCGGGAACACAAGAGCATTCACAAGATCAACAACAATATTTAAGAAGAATGCGCGATGTTACAGCGAACAAAATTAATCAATTTGCAAATGTGTTTGCGGCTTTATCTAATAGCTTTTCTGTATATGGTTATGTGGAGGAGGAAGATAAAGAAACAGAGGCAGATTTATTTTTAAGTACAATTACTGCGAAAACATGTCAAACGTGCTTTAAAAAGGATCAATGCTGGGTGGTTAATTTCGACAAAACGTATGATTATATGAAACAAATAATGAGTGAAACGGAAGAAGGAACACTGCAGCATAATCGGAAGTTAGTTCGTGAATGGGACAAGCATTGTGTGAGAGGTAAGAAAGTAACAGATTTAGTAGCCGGTGAATTAGATCACTTTTATGAGGGACAAAAATTACGAAAACAAATGAAAGAAAATCGCAGAATAGTAGCGGAGCAATTATTAGGCGTATCAAAAGTTATGGAGGATTTCGCACAGGAAATACAAAGAGAGCGAGAAAATCATCAAGTACAGGAAGAACAAATTTTGCAAGCGTTTCGTGATTTTGGCGTCGAAGTGGAGCATGTTGATATTTATTGTTTAGATAGAGGGAGCATTGATATTGAGATGTTAATTCCGGCTGCATCTAATGAGCATGGTGAGTGCGAAAAATTAGTTGCGCCGATGCTTTCGGATATTCTAAAAGAAAATATTGTCGTTAAACATGAAGAAAAGTCTTCTTATCCAAATGGTCACAGTTTAATATCATTTGGTTCAGCAAAGACGTATTCTCTTGATACGGGGTTGGCTACAGCTGCAAAAGGCGGTGGGTTTGTTTCGGGGGATTCTTATGCGATGATGGATTTGAGTGTGGGTAAATATGCACTTGCGATTAGTGACGGTATGGGAAATGGGCAACGAGCTCATATGGAGAGTAAGGAAACGGTAAAATTATTACAAAAGATACTTCAATCAGGTATCGATGAGGAAATAGCAATTAAATCGATCAATTCAATTCTTTCTTTAAGAACGACAGAAGAGATGTTTACAACGCTGGATTTGGCGATGGTAGATTTACGGGATGCGAATGCGAAATTTTTAAAGATCGGATCGACGCCGAGTTTTGTTAAACGCGCAAATAATATTTTGAAAATTGAAGCAAGTAATTTGCCAATGGGGATCATTGAAGATGTTGAGGTTGATGTAGTGGGTGAGCAATTAAAAACGGGCGATATTCTTATTATGATGAGCGATGGTATTTTTGAAGGAGCGCAGCATGTGGAGAACCATGAATTATGGATGAAACGAAAAATTAAGGAACTGCAAACCGAGGACCCGCAAGAAATTGCTGATATCATTATGGAAGAAGTGATTCGTTCTTGTGATGGTTATATAAATGACGATATGACAATTGTTGTGGCGAAAGTAAAGAAGAATATGCCAAAGTGGGCTACGATTCCAATTGTAGGAATGCAGGCGCAATAAAGTAAAACTTTTATCTGCTACTGATTCATATAGTCTATTCTGAAAAACCTAGGCGAATTCCTAGGTTTTTTTGCTTTAAAAGGTAATGTTATTATTTTTTTGAATATGTGCGGAGGATGTAAGATAAAAATGTAATTTTTGTATATCTTTTTTTTGCACAATGTTTGTAAAAGTTGTACCATTATAGACAAGGTAACTAACGTTGCTGTTCTTGTTTAATGAAAGGTGATTACGAAGTTGAAAGATACATTTGTTGAAAAGGTAGATGACTTTGTAAAGCAGCATGATGTATTAAAGGAACGTTCAACAATTGTTGTAGGAGTTTCGGGTGGCCCTGACTCTTTAGCTCTTCTATATTATTTGTTAGAAAAAAGGGCAGAAAAACAGTTGGAAATTGTAGTAGCGCATGTGGATCATATGTTTAGAGGCGATGAATCTCATGAGGATCTACAGTTTGTGCAGGATCTTTGCAAAGGACTGGGAGTTATTTGCGAAACGATAAGGGTTAACGTGTCGCAATATCAACAGCAATACGGAATGAATGCGCAGGTTGCTGCTAGAGAATGCAGATATGCATTTTTGGAAAGAATAATGAAGAAATATGATGCGAGATATGTAGCTCTTGGGCATCATGGAGATGATCAAGTAGAAACGATTTTAATGCGCCTTGTACGAGGGAGTACTCCGAAAGGGTATGCAGGAATTGCAGTGAAGCGTCCTTTTCATAATGGATATTTAATTAGGCCTTTACTTGGAGTAACGAAGGAAGAAATTGTTAATTACTGTAATGAGCTAAATTTAATTCCCCGTATAGATCCGAGTAATAAAAAGGAAGTATATACAAGGAATCGATTACGTAAATATGTCCTTCCTCATTTGAAAGAAGAAAATCCACAAGTGCATGAGAAATTTCAAAAATTTAGCGTGCAGATGCAAGAGGATGAGGCTTATTTGCAGGAATTAGCTTTTGAGAAAATGAATAAAGTAATTACAAAAAAAAGTGATAAACAAATTAGCTTATCAATTCCTGCCTTTGAATCCATGTCTATGCCTTTACAAAGAAGAGGGATTCAACTAATATTAAACTATCTTTATGAATATAAGATTCCATCTTCTCTTTCCTCTATACATATTGACAAAGTGATTGAGTTTTTTAAGCGGACACAACCTTCGGGTTCACTTGATTTCCCAGGTGATTTAAAAATTGTTCGCACATACGAGGAGTGTAGCTTTGGATTTAAACAAGAAATTGTTTCTCCTTTTTCGCAAGATTTATCAGTACCCGGGACAATTACGCTATCGAACGGGGATGAACTTGTAATAGAGGTGAGCGAAGATATACCAAGTAACATGAATGAAACAGTATTTGTTGCTAAGTATAATGATATATCATATCCACTTCGTATTCGTTCTAGGGAAAATGGAGATCGCATGTCAATACAAGGTATGAATGGCACAAAAAAGATAAAAACTATTTTTATCGAAGCAAAAGTACCAAGAGAAAAAAGAGAAGCATGGCCGGTCGTTTGTGATGCAAGTGGGAATATTATTTGGATACCCTTGTTGAAGCGATCTGCATTTGCTGTTTCGAAAGAGATGGCAAAGAAGGATAAATATATGATTATTCACTACAAAAGCAAGGAGTCTTCCGGGAGGATAATGAAATGATGAATCAAGATATCGAAAAAGTATTAATTTCTGAAGAACAAATACAAGAAAAGGTGCGCGAATTAGGTGCAATTATTGCAGAGGATTATAAAAACACAGTACCTCTTGCAATTGGTGTATTAAAAGGCGCAATGCCATTCATGGCAGATTTATTAAAGAGAACAGATACATATCTTGAAATGGATTTTATGGCTGTATCTAGTTACGGTCACTCTACTGTTTCAACAGGCGAAGTGAAAATTTTAAAAGATCTTGATACTTCTGTAGAAGGTCGCGATATTTTAATCGTTGAGGATATTATTGATAGCGGTCTTACGCTAAGTTACTTAGTGGACCTATTTAAATATCGTAAAGCGAAGTCTGTAAAAATTGTTACGTTATTAGACAAACCAACAGGCCGCAAGGTAGATTTGAAAGCGGATTATGTTGGATTTACTGTCCCACATGAATTTGTTGTAGGATATGGATTAGATTATAAAGAGCAGTACCGTAATCTTCCTTATGTAGGAGTATTAAAACCAAGCGTTTACTCAAATTAATTAAATACAGGCGTTACAATTGTATAGGAAAGTTTTTCTATGTTACGATTTACAATAGTGTTTATGCCGTGAGAGGAGGTTAGGAATGAATCGTATCTTCCGTAATACCATCTTTTATTTACTGATATTCCTAGTAGTAATTGGAATCGTGAGCTATTTTAATGGTTCAACGCAAAAAACGACATCAGTTAGCTACGATAAATTCATTACTAAACTAGAAAAAGGTGAAGTGCGCAATGTGCAACTTCAACCGAAAAATGGTGTGTTTGAGGTAAAAGGACAATTTAATACTTCTAGCCAAGGAGAACAATTTGTTACTTATGCACCAAATACTGAGGAATTACAAAAGAAAATTAATGATAAAGCGCAAGGTGCTGAAGTTAAGTATCAACCAGCAGAAGAAACAAGTGCTTGGGTAACCTTCTTTACTTCTATCATTCCGTTTGTCATTATCTTCATTTTATTCTTCTTCTTATTAAACCAAGCTCAAGGCGGCGGTAGCCGTGTTATGAACTTCGGGAAAAGTAAGGCGAAGTTATATAATGACGAAAAGAAAAAAGTTCGTTTCAGAGATGTTGCTGGAGCGGATGAAGAGAAACAAGAGCTTGTTGAGGTAGTTGAATTCTTGAAAGATCCTCGTAAGTTTGCTGAAGTTGGTGCCCGTATTCCTAAGGGTGTTCTGTTAGTGGGACCTCCAGGTACAGGTAAAACTTTATTAGCACGTGCTGTTGCAGGTGAAGCTGGCGTTCCGTTCTTCTCTATCAGTGGTTCTGACTTCGTAGAGATGTTTGTCGGTGTCGGTGCATCCCGTGTACGTGATTTATTCGAAAATGCAAAGAAAAATGCTCCTTGTATCATTTTCATTGATGAAATTGATGCAGTAGGACGTCAACGTGGCGCAGGTCTTGGTGGTGGCCATGATGAGCGTGAGCAAACGCTGAACCAATTACTTGTTGAAATGGATGGATTCGGTGCAAACGAAGGTATTATTATCATCGCTGCAACAAACCGTCCCGATATTCTTGATCCAGCATTATTACGTCCAGGTCGTTTTGACCGTCAAATTACAGTAGATCGTCCAGATGTAAATGGTCGTGAAGCTGTACTTAAAGTACATGCTCGTAATAAACCGCTTGATGATCATATCAACTTAAGAGCAATTGCAACTCGTACACCAGGGTTCTCTGGTGCCGATCTTGAAAACTTATTAAACGAAGCTGCTTTAGTAGCTGCGCGTCAAGATAAGAAGAAAATTGATATGAGTGACATTGATGAAGCGACGGATCGTGTTATTGCAGGTCCAGCTAAGAAAAGTCGTGTTATCTCTGAAAAAGAACGTAATATCGTTGCATTCCATGAAGCTGGCCATACTGTAATTGGTGTTGTCCTTGATGAAGCAGATATCGTTCATAAAGTAACAATTGTCCCTCGTGGTCAAGCTGGTGGATATGCAGTAATGCTTCCGAAAGAAGATCGTTACTTCATGACAAAACCAGAGTTACTTGATAAAATCACTGGTTTACTTGGTGGTCGAGTAGCTGAAGAGATTGTGTTTGGTGAAGCAAGCACAGGTGCTCACAACGACTTCCAACGTGCGACTGGTATTGCAAGACGTATGGTTACGGAGTTCGGTATGAGTGATAAGCTTGGACCGATGCAATTCGGTAGCTCGCAAGGTGGTCAAGTGTTCTTAGGAAGAGACTTCCATTCAGAACAAAACTATAGTGATGCAATTGCACATGAAATTGATGTGGAAATGCAAACGATTATAAAAGAATGTTATGCCCGCGCGAAACAAATTCTTACTGAAAAACGTGATAAGCTAGATATTATTGCGAAAACGTTACTTGAAGTAGAAACGTTAGATGCAGAGCAAATCAATCATTTATATGATTACGGCAGATTGCCAGAGCGTCCAACATCTTCAGATGATATAAAAGTAAACATCAATATGAAGAAGGACGATGAAGACGTAGAAGATAAGTAAGAGATAAAGGAGTGACAATTGTCACTCCTTTTTTATTTGTAGAAAAATACTAAGTCGGAAAAATTTTTAATAAAATTAGTATTAAAAATTGAAATAGAGAGTAATCTTTTTGTAAAATGATGAGGATAGAAAAGCTGATTATATAAGTATGTGTGATATGATGTTTTTATAAGTTTTATACATACTACATAAATATAGATTAAATAAGATAAGTGGTGAGAATATGATTTTTGTATTGGATGTAGGGAACACAAATGCTGTACTAGGCGTATTTCAAGATGGGGAACTTCGTCAGCATTGGCGTATGGAAACAGATCGTCACAAGACGGAAGATGAATATGGAATGCTTGTAAAGCAGTTACTTGAGCATGAGGGTCTTTCATTTGAAGATGTGAAAGGTATTATTGTGTCTTCAGTTGTACCACCAATTATGTTTGCTTTAGAGCGCATGTGTGAAAAGTATTTTAAAATTAAACCGCTTGTAGTAGGGCCCGGGATAAAAACAGGGCTAAATATTAAATATGAAAATCCGCGTGAAGTAGGCGCAGACCGAATTGTAAATGCAGTAGCGGGAATCCATTTATATGGAAGTCCGCTTATTATTGTCGATTTCGGTACGGCTACCACATATTGTTATATTAACGAAGAGAAGCATTACATGGGTGGAGTTATTACACCGGGAATTATGATTTCAGCGGAAGCCTTATATAGTAGAGCGGCAAAACTTCCTCGTATTGAAATTACAAAACCAAGTAGTGTTATTGGGAAGAATACAGTAAGTGCGATGCAATCTGGTATTCTTTACGGATATGTTGGACAAGTGGAAGGTATTGTTAAGCGTATGAAAGAGGAAGCTAAACAGGAACCAAAAGTTATTGCAACAGGTGGATTAGCGAAATTAATTTCAGAAGAATCAAATGTAATTGATATCGTAGATCCGTTTTTAACGTTAAAAGGTTTGTATATGTTATATGAGCGTAATGCAAATTTACAGTATGAGAAAGGTGAATAAATAAGTATGAAAGATTATTTAGTAAAAGCTTTAGCATTTGATGGAGAAGTACGTGCGTATAGTGTGCGTACAACAAATACAGTAAGTGAAGCGCAAAGACGTCACGACACGTGGAGAACTGCTTCAGCAGCGCTTGGCCGTTCTTTAACTGCGGGTACAATGATGGGTGCGATGTTAAAAGGTAATCAAAAGTTAACAATTAAGGTAGAGGGTAACGGTCCGATTGGTCCAATCTTAGTGGATGCTCATGCAAATGGGGATGTACGTGGTTATGTAACGAATCCGCATGTTGATTTTGAAGGAACAGAACAAGGAAAACTACGTGTATATCAAGCGGTGGGAACAGAAGGATTTGTAACTGTAATTAAAGATATTGGTATGCGCGAGCCGTTTATTGGTCAATCTCCAATTGTTTCAGGTGAATTAGGAGAAGACTTCACGTACTATTTTGCAGTTTCTGAACAGACGCCTTCTTCTGTTGGTGTTGGTGTTCTTGTAAATGGAGATGACAGCGTATTAGCGGCGGGTGGATTTATCCTTCAAATTATGCCGGGCGCACAGGAAGAAACAATTTCATTCATTGAAGATCGTTTGCAAAAAATCCCTCCTGTATCAACATTGATCGAACAAGGTCTTTCTCCAGAAGAGCTACTATATGCAGTTCTTGGGGAAGATAAAGTAAAAGTATTAGAAACTATGGATGTTCAATTTAATTGCACTTGCTCACGTGAACGTATTGAGAGTGTGTTAATTAGTTTAGGTAAAACAGAATTAGAGCAAATTCGTGAAGAAGAAGAAGAGACGGAAGTGCACTGTCATTTCTGTAATGAACGATATAAATTCTCTAAAGAAGATATTACAAGCATAATTGTGAACTTGTAATAAGGAAGTTTGGGTGGAGAATTGTTCGCTCGGATAGATTGACAAACAGGGAATTTTCTGACAAAATCTAAATATAGATAAAACCAATAAAAATACTCGGTGTTAGGAGTGACAGGAATGCGAGTGGCACAATCAGTTTCAGAATTAATCGGGAAAACGCCGATCGTTAAGTTGAACCGCATCGTAGAATCAGACAGCGCAGATGTATACTTAAAATTAGAATTTATGAATCCTGGGAGCAGTGTTAAAGATCGTATTGCATTAGCTATGATTGAAGATGCTGAAAAGAAAGGATTATTAAAAGAAGGCGATACAATCATTGAGCCAACAAGTGGTAACACAGGAATTGGTTTAGCGATGGTAGCGGCCGCTAAAGGATATAAGGCGATTTTAGTAATGCCAGAAACAATGAGTATTGAGCGTCGTAATTTATTACGTGCTTACGGTGCTGAATTAGTATTGACTCCAGGTCCTGAAGGAATGGGTGGGGCAATTCGTAAAGCGACTGAATTAGCGAAAGAGCATGGCTACTTTATACCGCAACAGTTCCAAAATCAATCAAATCCAGAAATTCATCGTTTAACAACAGGTCCAGAAATTGTTGAACAAATGGGTGATCAATTAGATGCGTTTATTGCAGGTATTGGTACAGGTGGAACAATTACTGGTGCTGGTGAAGTGCTGAAGGAAGCGTATAAAGATATTAAAATTTATGCAGTAGAACCTGCGGACTCACCAGTATTATCTGGTGGGAAGCCGGGTCCACATAAAATCCAAGGAATTGGGGCGGGATTCATCCCAGAGACATTGGATGTAAAGGTATATGATGAAATTATTCAAGTAAAAACAGAGCAAGCGTTTGAATATGCGAGAAGAGTGGCTAAAGAGGAAGGTATTTTAGTTGGTATCTCTTCAGGAGCAGTTATTTATGCAGCGACAGAAGTTGCGAAAAAATTAGGTAAAGGGAAAAAAGTACTTGTTATTATTCCAAGTAACGGTGAACGTTATTTAAGTACACCACTTTATCAATTTGAATCATAATTGAATGTGATTGAAAAGCATCCTTGAAAAAGGATGCTTTTTTCTTTTTGGATTGGAAATAGGAAAAGAGTGATTGACTAGAAAACTTCATGTAAAATAAGAGGTAGTATAATTAATTTATTTTCACTAACCTTCGAGTATAATCATTTTCTATATAAAGAGCTTATGTAGTTTGAGGTGGTTAATCTAAGAGGGTGGGATAAAAGAAGACGGGGTGTTGATATGCAACGAAGAAAATCTTTAGCGCTTTCTATTCCATATCAGTTAGATTTCTTTAAGCAATATAAATTTCTTTCTCAGGATAAGCCGCAACATATTTTGCTAGAAAGCGGACGTGGCGGTCGTTATAACATAGTGGGGTTAAACCCAGTAGCGGTAATCCAAGGGAAGGGTGAAACGTTACATATAAGCGAAAGTGGTAAGGAAACAATAAAGCGAGGGAATCCATTAGATTTAATGCAAGAATATATGGAAAAATGGAAAACAGACTACAATCCAGAGTACCCGCCGTTTCAAGGTGGTGCGATTGGCTACTTTAGTTATGATTGTATCCGTTATATCGAAAAACTCCCTTCTCTTGCAGAGGATGATCTGAATATACCCGATATATTCTTTTTATTATTTGACGATGTGTTCGTCTATGATCAAGAAGAAAAAGTATTGTGGATTATTACACATTATGTAGATAAGCATGCAGAGGCGGAAGAACGATTACATGAATGGAAGAATCTTTGGGCGGCAGAAGTGCCTGAAGTGACTATGCCGTTTGAACGTCCTGAAAAGAAAAATGAAGCGGTTGCTTTTACAGAAGAAGGCTTTATGAAGGCTGTTGAACGTATTCAAGAATATATTGGAAATGGTGATGTGTTTCAAGTAAACTTGTCGACAAGGCAAGAAAGAACTTTACAAACGCATCCGCTAGAAATTTATACAAGTCTTCGTAAAATTAATCCATCTCCATATATGGGATACTTGGAGCTTGGGGATTTTCAAATTGTTAGTGCTTCGCCTGAATTGCTAATTAAAAAACAAGGGCAAGAAGTAAGTACAAGACCAATTGCTGGTACAAGATCCCGCGGTGCGAATGAACAAGAGGATGAAGAATTAGCGAGGGAATTAATTGAGAACGAAAAGGAACGAGCGGAGCATGTAATGCTTGTAGATTTAGAACGAAATGATTTAGGGCGCGTTTGTAAATATGGCACTGTAGAAGTAGATGAATTTATGGTAATTGAAAAGTACTCACATGTTATGCATATCGTTTCTAATGTGCGTGGTGAGGTGGAAGAAGATAAGGATGCTTTCGATTTAGTGAAAGCTGTATTCCCTGGTGGAACAATTACCGGTGCCCCGAAAATACGTACGATGGAAATTATTGAAGAATTAGAACCTGTTCGACGAGGGATTTATACAGGTTCAATTGGTTGGATTGGTTATTCTGGAGATACGGAATTGAATATTGTAATTAGAACGCTTCTTGCTAAAGATGGGCAAGCGCATGTGCAAGCAGGAGCGGGAATTGTAATTGATTCAAATCCGAAAAATGAATATAAAGAGTCGTTAAAAAAGGCAATTGCTTTATGGCGTGCAAAAGAAAGTAGCGAAGAAACGGTTAGGTGAGAGAAATGATATTAATGATTGATAATTATGATTCTTTTACATTTAATTTAGTGCAATTTCTTGGAGAACTTGGACAAGAGCTTGTTATTAAGCGTAATGATGAAGTGACTATTGCAGATATTGAGAATATGAAACCAGATTTCTTAATGATTTCACCAGGTCCATGTAGTCCGAATGAAGCGGGAATTAGTATGGAAGCTATTAAATACTTTGCAGGAAAGCTTCCGATTTTTGGAGTTTGTCTTGGGCATCAATCTATTGCGCAAGTCTTTGGTGGAGAAGTTGTTCGAGCAGAGCGATTAATGCATGGGAAAACGTCGCCTATGCATCATGATGGAAAGACGATTTTCTCGGACATTCCTAATCCATTTACTGCAACGCGTTATCATTCCCTTATTGTTAAGAAAGAGACGTTACCTGATTGCTTAGAGGTAACATCTTGGACAGAGGAAGGGGAAATTATGGCGCTTCGTCATACAACATTACCGATTGAAGGTGTGCAGTTCCATCCGGAATCTATTATGACTTCTCATGGGAAAGAATTATTACAGAATTTCATTCGCAAATATAGTCCAAGCGTGGCATCATGTTAATTTACGTAAATGGTGAATATGTAGAAGCGAATGAAGCGAAAATTTCTCCTTATGACCATGGTTATTTATACGGACTTGGAGTTTTTGAGACGTTTCGTATTTATAATGGTCATCCTTTCTTGTTGGATGATCATTATAAACGTTTAATAGATGCGCTAGATACATTGCAAATCAAATGGACAATGACAAAAGATGATGTAATGCTTATTTTGAAAAATCTCTTCGTTAAGAATGAATTGGAGCATGCATATGTTCGTTTCAATGTATCGGCGGGTGTAGATGAAATAGGATTGCAAACGGAAATGTATGAAGAGCCGTCGGTTATTGTTTTTATAAAACCTTTACCAGCCCCAGGGGATATAGTGGAAAAAGAAGGGGTTGTTTTAAAACAAGTGCGAAATACACCAGAGGGTGCGTTTCGCTTGAAGTCCCATCATTATTTAAATAACATTTTAGGGAAACGCGAAATTGGAAATGTTGTGGATAAGGAAGGTATTTTCCTTACTGAAGCAGGTTATGTTGCAGAGGGTATTGTTTCGAATCTCTTTTTTGTGAAAGACAATGTTTTGTATACGCCTTCGCTAAAAACAGGGATTTTAAATGGTATCACTCGTGCATTTATTATAAAGGTTGCAGAGGAGCTTCGTATAGAAATAAAGGAAGGTTTCTTTACGAAAGATGAATTGCTTTCAGCAGATGAAGTTTTTGTAACGAATTCCATTCAAGAAATTGTTCCGCTTTATCATATAGAGGGACGAGATTTCCCGGGTAAAGTCGGAATGATTACAAAAAGGTTTATGCATCTTTATGAAATGCAGAGAGAGAAATTGTGGAGTAGAAATGAATTGCGAAGAGGAGATGTGTAATTTGAAGTGGGATTATGATTTGCGCTGCGGCGAATATACATTGAATTTAAATGAAAAGACATTAATTATGGGGATTTTAAATGTAACGCCAGATTCATTTTCTGATGGTGGGAGTTACAACGAAGTGGATGCTGCGGTGCGCCATGCGAAAGAAATGAAAAATGAAGGTGCTCATATTATTGATATTGGTGGTGAATCTACTCGCCCGGGTTTCGCTAAAGTTTCGGTGGAAGAAGAAATTAAACGAGTTGTTCCGATGATCCAGACGGTTTCGAAGGAAGTGGAATTGCCTATTTCTATCGATACGTATAAAGCAGAAGTTGCGAAACAAGCAATTGAAGCTGGTGCTCACATTATTAATGATATTTGGGGGGCGAAGGCGGAACCGGAAATTGCTGAAGTTGCAGCTCATTATGATGTACCTATCATCTTAATGCATAACCGTGACAATATGAGTTATCGTAATTTAATGGCGGATATGATTGCTGATTTGTATGACAGTATTAAAATTGCTAAAGCTGCTGGTGTACGAGATGAGAATATTATTTTAGACCCAGGTATTGGTTTTGCTAAGACGCCTGAACAAAATTTGGAAGCGATGCGTAATTTAGAACAGTTAAATGTACTAGGTTATCCAGTTCTTTTAGGCACTTCAAGAAAGTCCTTTATTGGACATGTACTAGATTTACCGGTAGAGGAACGTCTTGAGGGAACTGGAGCTACCGTTTGTCTCGGTATTGAAAAGGGCTGTGAATTTGTTCGTGTTCATGATGTGAAAGAAATGGCGCGTATGGCTAAAATGATGGATGCGATGATTGGTAAGGGGGTAAAGTAATTGGATAAAATTTATATCCATGATATGGAGTTTTACGGTTATCATGGTGTATTCCCAGAGGAAAATAAATTAGGTCAGAGGTTTAAAGTTGATTTAACGGTAGAATTGGATTTGAAACGTGCAGGAGAAAGTGATGACTTAGAGCATTCTGTCAATTATGGAGAGCTTTTTGAATTGTGTAGGAAAGTTGTCGAAGATAGAACGTATAAGCTTGTAGAGAGCATCGCTGAAAATATCGCTACAAATATATTGAAACAATATGAGAGTATTTCACGATGTACAATTAAGGTAATTAAACCAGATCCGCCGATACCAGGGCATTATCGCGCTGTAGCGGTAGAAATTACGAGAGAACGTTCATGAATAATATAGCGTACATTGCATTAGGTTCGAATATTGGAGAGCGTTATACGTATTTGACTGAAGCGATTCAGTTTTTAAATAAAAGTCCGTATATCCAAGTTGATGATGTTTCATCAGTGTATGAAACTGATCCAGTTGGCTATACTGACCAAAGTTGCTTTTTAAATTTAGTTATAAAAATTTCTACCAATTTATCACCACAAGAATTATTGAAAGTAACGCAAAAAGTAGAGAATGACCTAGGAAGAAAAAGGGAAATTAGATGGGGTCCGAGAACCATCGACCTTGACATCTTACTCTATAATCAAGAAAATATTGAAGCAGAGAATCTTATTGTTCCGCATCCGCGGATGTTCGAAAGAGCTTTTGTTATCGTTCCGTTGTTAGAAATTAATCAAGATATAAAACAAGACATTTCACGTTCACAAGTAGAAGAAATGAAAAGGCGAGAGGGAGTAACGGTATGGAAGCAGAAAAATGGGGAAGACGCATTCGTGCTTTTCGAAAGCTGAAAGGCTATACACAAGAAGGTTTTGCTAAAGAATTAGGGGTATCTGTATCTGTTTTAGGTGAAGTTGAGAGAGGGAATCGATCGCCTTCCCAAGATTTTGTAGTAGAAGTTGCTAAAGCATTAAAGGTCTCGATAGAGGAACTAATGCCAAAGTAATTATGAAGGAAGGAGTAAATCGAGTGTTAAAGATTGCAAATATTGAGATGAAAAATCCGGTTGTACTAGCACCGATGGCGGGAGTGTGTAACTCTGCATTCCGTTTAACAGTAAAAGAATTTGGTGCAGGCTTAGTTTGTGCTGAAATGGTAAGTGATAAGGCGATATTACTTAATAATAAGAGAACGTTAGATATGTTATATATCGACGAGAGAGAAAAGCCATTAAGTTTACAAATTTTTGGTGGAGAGAAAGAAACGCTTGTAGATGCTGCGAAATATGTAGATAAATATACGACAGCAGACATTATTGATATTAATATGGGTTGTCCAGTACCAAAAATCACTAAGTGTGATGCAGGAGCAAAATGGCTTTTAGATCCAAATAAAATATATGAAATGGTAGCGGCAGTTGTAGATGCTGTTGAAAAGCCAGTTACAGTTAAAATGCGTATTGGTTGGGATGAAGAACATATTTTCGCAATAGAAAATGCTAGAGCTGTTGAGCGTGCTGGTGGACAGGCAGTGGCAGTTCATGGACGTACACGAGTGCAAATGTATGAAGGAAAAGCAGATTGGGATATTATTAAACAAGTAAAGCAAGCTGTGAATATCCCGGTTATTGGAAATGGTGATGTTGAAACACCGCAAGATGCGAAGCGTATGCTTGATGAAATTGGTGTAGATGGTGTTATGATTGGTCGTGCTGCTCTTGGGGATCCGTGGATGATTTATCGTACGGTAAAGTATTTAGAGACGGGTGAATTAATGCCGGAACCAACAGTGCGCGAGAAAATTGATGTATGTATGTTGCATCTAGATCGTCTTATCGATTTAAAGAATGAAAATGTTGCTGTAAGAGAGATGAGAAAGCATGCGGCTTGGTATTTAAAAGGTGTTCGTGGTAATGCGAGTGTGCGTAATGGCATCAATACTTGCAACACACGTCAAGACCTTGCGAATGTATTAGGTGCATTTGTAGAAGAAGTAGAAGCGAAACAACAAACAATTTATGTTGGTTAATAAGGGAATGTAGAAGATTGACATTCTTCTACACACTTCCTATAATTACGTGAAAGAAAGAAGAACTGCCAGTTAGTTGCTGGCAGTTTTTCTAGTTGAGTAGAAAATGCTATACTGTATATATTGTAAAAATTAATAGAGCTGGAGTGATATCAATATCATGGATAACATGAACCACGAAGAATTAAACGACCAATTGCTTGTTCGTCGTGAAAAGCTACATAATTTACGTGAGCAAGGAATCGATCCGTTCGGTAAACGATTTGAACGCACAAATTCAACAACGGACTTAGTAAGTCTATATGGAGAATTCTCTAAAGAAGAATTAGAAGAGAAAGAAATCACTGTTTCTATCGCTGGTCGTATTATGACAAAACGCGGTAAAGGAAAAGCTGGATTCGCGCACATTCAAGATTTACACGGACAAGTTCAAATTTACGTTCGTAAAGATACTGTTGGAGATGAAGAGTACGAATTATTTACGACAGCAGATTTAGGTGACTTAGTAGGTATTGAAGGTAAAGTGTTCAAAACGAACGTTGGAGAACTTTCAGTAAAAGCAACAGGATTTACACTTTTAACGAAATCCCTTCGTCCATTACCGGATAAATACCATGGATTAAAAGATGTTGAACAACGTTACCGTCAACGTTACTTAGACTTAATTACAAGTATGGAAAGTCGTGAAACATTTGTTACTCGTAGTAAAATCATTCGTGAGATGAGAAGATATTTAGATGACAACGGTTATCTTGAAGTAGAAACGCCTATGATGCACGCGATTGCAGGTGGAGCATCTGCTCGTCCTTTCACAACGCACCATAATGCGTTAGATATGGAATTATATATGCGTATCGCAATTGAACTTCATTTAAAACGTCTTATTGTGGGTGGATTAGAAAAAGTTTATGAGATCGGCCGTGTATTCCGTAATGAGGGTGTATCAACTCGTCATAACCCTGAGTTTACGATGATTGAATTATATGAAGCATATGCTGATTATAATGATATTATGAAACTAACAGAAAATATGGTTGCTCATATTGCGAAAAAAGTATTGGGTACAACAACGATCCAATATGGTGATTATGAAATTAATCTAGAACCAGAATGGACACGTCTTCATATGGTAGATGCAATTAAGCAACACTCTGGAGCTGATTTCTGGAATCCAATGAGTGTAGAAGAAGCGCGTGAACTTGCAAAAGAACATAATGTAGAAATTAAGGATACAATGGAAGTTGGTCATATTATTAATGAGTTCTTCGAACAAAAAGTAGAAGATAAATTAATCCAACCAACATTTATTTATGGTCATCCGGTAGAAATTTCGCCACTTGCGAAAAAGAATGACGAGGATCCGCGATTCACAGATCGTTTCGAGTTATTTATCGTTGCACGTGAACATGCAAATGCATTCACTGAGTTAAACGATCCAATCGATCAAAAAGAACGTTTTGAAGCTCAATTAAAAGAGCGCGAGCAAGGTAATGATGAAGCTCACATGATGGATGATGATTATATCGAAGCTCTTGAGTACGGTATGCCTCCTACGGGCGGATTAGGAATCGGTATTGATCGTTTAGTTATGTTATTAACAAATGCACCATCTATTCGCGATGTACTATTATTCCCTGCTATGCGTCATAAGCAAGACTAAGCTTTGGAGATTTCTCCAAAGCTTTTTTTATTTTACTATGAGTGATTTGAAGGAAGTGGGTTTTGATAGGGATCGTTTAGAAATTATATTTATATAGAAGAAACATGCTATTTTTATGCTTTTTTACTAAGTTAAAAATTTTATTAGAAAAACTATTGCATTTTAATAAGCGAACTGGTATATTTATATTCGTTGCCACGAGAGGTAACAAAAGAAACAAACGAAAAACAACTTATTTAAAAAAAGTTGTTGACGAAAATATAACAAAATGTTATATTGATAAAGTCGCTTCTGAGCGACGAAGTAGTTCTTTGAAAACTGAACGAAACAAACAACGTGAAACGTCAATTTTTATTTTTAGATGCTAGACAAACTAAC
>NZ_JAEHBO010000037.1:0-48589 GCF_016483575.1 Bacillus cereus group sp. N12 | reverse complement strand
GTGGTTACCACATATGGAGGTGGATGATTTGTTTCAAATTGGTGATAAAATCGTTTATCCAATGCACGGTGCAGGAATTATCGAAGCAATTGAAGAGAAAGAAATATTAGGTACTTCACGTCAATATTGTGTGATACGCATCATTAGTAAAGATATGCAAGTAATGCTTCCGATGGAACAATTAAAAAAATCAGGTATTCGTTATATCGTTGATCGAGGTACGTTAGATGATATACTTCTTGAATTTCAAAACGGGGAGTCAGACCCATCACTCTCATGGAAACAAAGATATACAATGAATATGGAAAAAATGAAAAATGGCAATTTACAAGATAGCGCAGAAGTGGTTCGGGATTTACTTCGCCGTAATAAAGAGAGAACATTAAATGCGAGCGAAAAACAAATGCTAGATAATGCACGAAAAATGATGATCAGCGAAGTCGCGCTCGTACAAAATGTTACTGAACATCAAGCAACAGAATTTCTTCAAGATACAATTAATCACTAAATTTAAAATAGCTGGCCGCTATTTTTTTTTGTAAAAAAAGGACGAAGAGTTTTATCTCTTCGTCCTTTTATATTACCCACGCCCAGCTTGAAACGATGGATATAACGTCATTCCACCATCTGCAAATAGCGTAATTCCCGTTACATAACTCGCCTCTGATGAAGCAAGCCAAGTTGCTACCGCTGCAATTTCTTCCGGTTTCCCAATATAGCCCATCGGTATCATACTTTCTACGTCAGCCCGCTGTTTTGGATCAGCAAACTTTTCGGCATTAATTGGCGTATTAATTGCACCTGGTCCAATATTATTTACTCGAATACCTTTTGGTGCATATTCTAACGCTAACGTTTCTGTCATAAGTTTAATACCGCCCTTACTTGCTGCGTAGTGCACGAATAGTGGCCACGGAATTTTCTCATGAACGCTAGACATATTAATGACAGATCCTTTAATGTCGTGTTCCACAAAATATTTAATCGCTTCACGGCTTCCTAAAAAAGCGCCTGTTAAATTTGTATTGATTACTTTATTCCAATCTTCTAACGGCATTTCATGCGACGGTACCGCGTTTTCTATTCCTGCATTATTAATCATAACGTCGAGCGTACCAAACTCTTTCACAGCAGATTGAATGAGATTCATAACATCTGCCTCGACCGTCACATCACCTTTTACAGCAATCGCTTCTCCGCCTACCTTTTTAATTTCTTCTAACACATCATTCGCTTCTGAATCTCGTGAGCGATAGTTAATAACGACCTTTGCTTTCTCCTTAGCAAACCTTACTCCCATCGCTCTTCCGAGACCCGTTGCTGATCCTGTAATAACGACGACTTTCCCTTCTAAATCACTATACATTTCCATACCTCCTTAACCTTTTGCAATTCCTAACATAATTCCGGCTGCAATAATAAAAACGATGCCAACAACGATACCTGTTAATTGACGTTTCGTTTTTCTTTCGCCTAATATAAGAATCCCGCCAAGCGTCGAAATAACAATTCCCATTTGCGATAGCGAAAAGCTTGTTGCGACTCCGACACGCGGCTGCGAAATGAATAAAAACATATTTCCAGCTGCCCAAATTAATCCTGGAATAATATTTCGTATCGCATATTTATTAAATGGATGATGTTTAAATGTAAGTAAAATACCTCCTAACACCATACCAACTGCTTGTGGTAATAAAGCCGACCAACCATCTACGTTAAATAGCCTAATAACTACTACATAAACTAAATAACCGACTGTTGAAATTAATAAAATTATGATGCCCCTTTTAAAATTTGCTGCTTGCTCTGCATTTTTTTCTTCTTCACTTTGAAGTGACGTTAAAATAACACCGATAAGAATACAAACGAGCGCTAAAATTCCAAGGACGACTGAAATTGTCGTGGACCATTCATGAAATACGATAACGCCAAATAAAGTCGTCGCAACTAATTGCAGTCCTGTTGAAATTGGCATCGTCCTCGAAACACCCATTAAATCAATACTTTTCAATTGATTCGCCTGACCAAGTGCCCAAAATAAACCTGACACAATTCCAACTCCAATAACGGTAGGAGTTAATACTGGCTTTACAAAAATATAAACAACAATCGAGAAAATAAGTGCACCAAGCGTTGTGCCAAGCGTTTGACTATACGGTCCACCGCCCAGTTTCACGTTAAATAACACAATACTTCCCCAAAATATAGCTGGTAAAATCGCTAAAAATATATCCATGGCTCATTACCTTTCTTTACGAAATGTCATCAGTTACCGCTCTACACTATTAGAGTGTGCTTTCATTTTTTCTTTCGCTTGTGCGCAAACCTTTTCTGCGATCGCACTAGAAACATTTTTTTCTCTTTCCACTTTCTTGATCTTTATGTGATCTAAATTATCTTCCAAAGTAAGTGTAACTTTGTCATTTGGCGGATTATGTGCACCTTGAAAAGTAAGAAATTGTAGCGTCACTTCAAATCGAGGAACGAATTCATCTTTCTTGCCGAGACGCTTTATATTTATAACTGAATCACATTCATATTGATCTTCTGTCGCTTGCCTTATAACGGAGTAATATCGATTTAAGAGCGCACTCTCTAAAAGTTGTTCTTTCGATTCTTTCGCCAAAGAGTCGCTTGGAGAAAAGAGAAAGATAGAACATATCATCGTCATCATTACACATATTTTTTTCATAATGCCCTCCTTGTTCTATAAATTAGTGTTCTCAAAAATACCATAAAAAAACGACTTCCCCTATTCAGGAAAGTCGTTTTAATGAATCCAATATTAACCACCGCTCACTGGCGGTATGAGTGCAACAACATCATCAGATTGAATTTTATCATCTTCATTTGCGTATTCTTCATTAATTGCAACCATAATTGGCGCTGATACTGGTACATTATATTCATTGGCAACAATATCTTTTAACTCTGCAACCGTAATATTTTCTTTCTCTATTCGTAATTCACTTGTTCCTGCTTCTTCTTGCAAGTGCGCAAATAACAATACTCGAATCATACTTATAACTCCTTCCCAGGCTCTCCCGCCGGATATGGCGTTTTTTCTAATTGGTCACCAATCCACGAGTCACCATCTTCCCAAAACTCCTTTTTCCAAATGGGAACAATTTGTTTTATGCGTTCCATAATATATTCATTCGCTTCATAGGCCGCTTTACGATGCGGTGTTGAAACAGCCACAACAACCGCGATATCAGAAATTTGCAATGTACCGATGCGATGCGTAATCGCAACGTGTGTATCTGGCCATTTCTCCTTCACTTCTAAGCCTATTTTCTGTAGCATCTTTTCTGCCATCGTCTTATAAGCGACATACTCTAAGTATAATGTACGACGCCCTTTCGTAAACTCCCTAACCGTTCCAATAAACGTTGTAACAGCACCGCATTCACGGCGAATTACTTTCTTCGCTACCTCTTCAATCGAGATTTCTGTATCAATTACTTCATAATATGTATTTATCATTTCGCACTCCTAACCGTTTGTAAAAACCAGTCTATGTACAACTTTTCTTCTGTTATATGAAATACTTTATATTCTTCTCGTAAATTTACCGGCGCATTATACCACGTAATGACCGCTACTACATTTTCTACTTTATGTACAAGTTCAACGTCTTCCGCAGAACGAAGTAACACTATTTTCGGATAGTTCTCTTTTTTATAGCCCTCTATTAAAATTGTATCCACTTCAAAAAACTCATATAAGCGAATAATTTCTTGTAAGGACCATTCCTCTCTTAACGAAGAAAGTGAAAGTAATCCCGCACCTTCTACACTACTTACGACAGCACCGGCTTTTCTGTGTCTTTCACTATCTTTTTGTGCTACTTCTGGAAAACCTCCGTGCCCGTGATGTTTAATTGTAGCAACTTTCATTTCGCTTTCGGCTAAAGCATGCACAACTTTCTCTACAAGTGTTGTTTTCCCGCTATTTTGATACCCTACTATTTGTATGATTGAAGAGGCTTTGCCCAAGGCCAATCACATCCCTCCGAATGCTCTAACAATAATACGGATACTTTCATCCCTGCCTCAAATCCTCTCGTTCCTCCAGGCAACACGATAAACGCATTTGCATCCGCAAGTGAAGATACCGCACTCGATTTATCTAAACCGACCGGCATCGCTTGTAATGCCCCATCCACGATCGTCACGTTTGCTCTTACGAAACGAGTAAATGGATTTGGCTTTGGAAAATCTTTTTGTAAAATAGCATCAGCTCTATATACGTGAGGCTCCTTCGCATACAAATACGTTTTTATAATCGGATGCACAAATAATTCAAAGCCTACATAACAAGCAGACGGATTCCCTGATAAACCGAAAAGTAACTTTCCATCAACTTCAGCTACTGTCGTTACACTTCCTGGTCTCATCGCTATTTTATTAAAGAGGACATTCGCCTGTAATCTTTCATATATAGCTGGTAAGTAGTCATAATCTCCTACCGAAACACCGCCTGTTGTAATTAAAATATCAACCTCATCCATCGCCGATTGAACAGCTGTAAAACATGCATCTAGCTCATCAGCCAGTTGGCCATAATATCGGACCTTTCCACCAGCTTTCATAATTTGAGCGGCAATCATATAAGAGTTACTATTTCTAATCTTTCCTGGTTCTAACGACTCGTGTACTTCTAGTAATTCACTCCCTGTCGTTACAATACCGACAACAGGCTGTTTTACAACTTTCACAGTACTATATCCAAACGTCGCTAATAGCGCAGCAACACCTGGATTAATTGCAACACCTTTCTTAACGAGAACTTGATTTTGTTTTATATCTTCTCCTTTAAATGACACATTGTCACCACTATTAAAAGGACGCTTTAACCTCATATATGTTTTTCCGTTCTTCTCAAATCCTTCTGTCAGTTCTAGCATTACGACTGCATTGCAATCCTCTGGAATAGCTGCTCCCGTCATAATACGAACTGCTTCAAAAGAACCTACCTCTTCTACAAAAACAGACCCCGCTCCAATTTCTCCTATCACTTCAAATTCAACTGGATTCTCTTGATTCGCTTCTTTCGTATCTTCTGCTCGAATTGCGAAACCATCGTAAGGAGAACGATTAAAATGAGGAACGTCATGATCTGAGACAACATCTTGCCCAAGAATTCTCCCGTAACTTTCCGTAATAGAAACTTCTTCTACTTCACCATGCTTCGCATATTTCATTACCCGCTCTACTGCCTCAGCAACTTGAATTGGAATTCGTTTTTCTACCATCGTTTCTCACCTCATATTTGCAATTTTTTTTATCTCGATTAAACTTTATATATTAAACAGAAATTACTTCAAGGAGGAATTCCATGTCTTCATTCACACACTTTAATGACCAAGGACGCGCGAAGATGGTTGATATAAGCGACAAAAAAACAACCGTTCGAACAGCAATTGCGTGCTCTAGCATTGTAGTTACGAAAGAAATTTATGATAAAATCTCTCACAATGAAATTGGGAAAGGTGACGTATTAGCAGTTGCCCAAATCGCAGGCATTATGGCTGCAAAACGCACTTCTGATATTATCCCAATGTGCCATCCTTTATTATTAAAAGGTGTTGACGTTTCTTTCGATTGGCAACAATCAAATGAACAATATCGATTACTTATTGAAGTAAAAGTTAAAACAGAAGGTAGCACTGGCGTTGAAATGGAAGCTTTAACAGCTGCTTCTGCTACGGCTCTTACCGTGTATGATATGTGTAAAGCTGTTGATAAAGGTATGATTATTGGTGAAACGTACTTACTTGAAAAAACAGGTGGAAAAAGTGGCGATTATACGAGAAATTCGTAATCCTCTCCGTTGAACCTAAAGGATTTCCTTTAGGTTCAACCTATATATCTTGCATATAAACTTTTCGCTACATTCATATCATTTGTCCCATGAATAAACGCCCTACCATCTGTAAATAGAACAAATCGATATTCTTCTATCGGGAATGATAATAAATAAGGTGTTGCCTTTACCTCTACACTTTTTTGTAAGCGCTTTTTAATTTCTTCTAAATTAAAATCTTTCCGCATCCCTGGACGAATTTGTACTGTATTCCGCCCACATAACACTTCCGTTTTCGTTTGTGCTTCAAATGTTAAACTCGGATATGTACGTAATCTTCCACAAGATAAACACGTATCTTTTTTCTGCCTATTCACTTTAAATGCCATCTGCTGATTATTCCAAAGGTCAAACGATAGCATCGTTTCACGAAGCGCACCAAAGTCTTCTACTAATATTTTCAACGCTTCTGTTATTTGATGCGCAACTACTAACTGCACCGCTGGCTGTATAATACCAACTGTATCACATGTTGCTCCACTCGCCGGATGCTCCATTAAACAGCGGAAACACGGTGTTTTCCCTGGTAAAATTGTATAAGTCACTCCGTAACTTCCGACACAACCACCATATATCCACGGAATATTATACTTTTGTGAAATATCATTAATGAGAAGACGCGTTTCAAAATTATCTGTCGCATCTAATATTAAGTCTACACCATTCACTAGTTCTTCCATTTCTTGCACCGTTACATCAGTTACAACTGGATTAATTTCCACCTCAGAATTAATCTCTTTTAAATGTTCTGCTGCCGCTACCGCCTTCGGTTTATACTGCTTTGCATCTTCTTCTGTATATAATTGTTGTCTTTGTAAATTGCTCCATTCTACATAATCACGATCTGCAATCGTTACTTTTCCAACACCTGCTCTAACAATCGCTTCTGCATTTGCCGCACCTAGGGCACCAGCGCCGATAATAAGCACATGCTTCTCTCTTATTTTTCGCTGCCCTTCTTCTCCAACACCAGGAAATAATATTTGTCTTGAATATCGCTCCTGCATACGATAGCCCCCTTCCTTATCCTCCTATATAAGACATTTCAATTTTCGGACGATTTTTTGCACTTTCTTCTGTCCGTTCATCTGAATATCTATCTTTTCTATTCATCCATACATCTTGTATAACATGTAATAGCTCTTCATCCGAAAGATTATCTCTAAGAAGTTCCCTTATATCCAATCCTTCCGTCGCAAACAAACAAGTATAGAACTTTCCATCCGCCGAAATTCTCGCTCTCGTACAAGAAGAACAAAACGACTCAGAAACAGAAGTAATAAAACCAACCTCTACATTTGTTCCAACATACCGATATCGTTTCGCAACTTCACCAAAATAATGTGCTTCAGCTTGCTCAAGCGGATACACTCCATGAATTGTCTCAATTAATTCCCGCTTCGTAACTACTTGATCAAAATTCCATCCATTCGTACTACCAACGTCCATAAACTCAATAAATCTAAGCGTGATTCCTTGTTCTTTAAAATATGCAGCCATCGGTAGTACTTGATGATCGTTCATCCCTTTTTTCACAACCATATTTACTTTTACTTCAAGCCCTGCCTCTTTTGCTGCTATAATGCCCTTAATCACAGGTTTCGTATTAATATTTCGACCATTAATATTTCTAAATGTATCATCATCTATCGCATCTAAACTAACATTCACTCTATGTAATCCAGCTTCTTTTAATGCCTTCGCTTGCTTCGTTAAATGAATTGCATTTGTCGTTAACCCTATATCTACTAGCCCGTCAATTTTCACGAGACGTGCAATAAGTTTTGTTAAATCTTTACGAAGCAGTGGTTCGCCACCAGTAAGTCTAATTTTTCGTACACCGATGCTAACAAACACTTTTGCCAAACGTTCAATTTCATCAAACGTCAGTAAAAACTCATCTTTCAAAAAAGCATAATCAGGCCCAAATACTTCTGCTGGCATACAATATGTACATCTAAAATTGCAACGATCAATGACAGATATGCGTAAATCTTGAAGTGGGCGTCCAAAAAAGTCTTTAACCATCTCCTGCATCGCCACCCTCCCTTTCTGCCAAATTTCTTTCTTTTCATTCTATTATAATATATTTTCGAACTGCGATGTTTTTGCTAAGGTGAATAAAGTGAAACTTTAAACAATAGGAAGTTATCCATTCCCCTCTGATTAGCGAGAATTACTCTCAAATACTGGGATAAAAAAACCTTGAAACATAAAAGTTCCAAGGTTTTCTACTTATTAACTTAATCTAATAATCGTTAGAGTAGCTCCTGGCGTTGCCGTAGATAATGTAGCCAGTGCAACTACTCCAAATAATTGCAAACTAACGGCAGCTCCAGCAGGCAAATTAGCAATTATTGTTGCACTAAATGAACCAGTAGCCACTGCTGGGGAGTTTATCGTTCCCGCAAGCGGACTTCCATTTACAGTTATACGCGAACTTACAAGTAATCCTGCTGTTAAATTAATTGTATAGGCTATATAATAATTCCCTGCATTGGCAACTGTAAATACAGTATTTCCACCACTAACGGTTATTCCTGGTCCAATATTTTGATTGTTTGGTAATGGGATATTTGTACCGCCTAATAAAACAGAAATAACACTTCCTGATGTATTATTCGCAAATGCATACGTTGCAGTTGTACTAACTCCAGTCGCCCCGGTCGCTCCAGTGGCTCCAGCTCCGGTGGGACCTGTATCTCCAGTTGGACCTTGTGAACCGGTTGCTCCTGTAGCCCCCGTTGGACCTTGGATTCCTTGCGGGCCTTGAATTCCTTGGGGACCTGCCGCTCCGGTTGCTCCTGTAGCTCCCGTTGGACCTTGAATTCCTTGCGGGCCTTGAATTCCTTGTGGGCCTTGAATTCCTTGGGGACCTGTCGCTCCGGTTGCTCCTGTAGCTCCCGTTGGACCTTGAATTCCTTGCGGGCCTTGAATTCCTTGTGGGCCTTGTGGACCGGTCGGACCTATGTCACCTTGCGGACCTTGGATTCCCTGTGGGCCTTGTGCTCCGGTTGCCCCCGTCGCTCCTTGGATTCCTTGAGGACCTTGTGGACCTTGAATTCCTTGTGGGCCGGTTGGACCTATGTCGCCTTGTGGGCCTTGAATTCCTTGGGGACCTTGTGCTCCGGTTGCCCCCGTTACACCTTGGATTCCTTGGGGACCTTGAATACCCTGTGGACCGGTTGGACCTATCTCTCCTTGAACACCTTGGATTCCTTGCGGACCCTGTAAACCCGTCACTCCGGTTGCTCCCGTTGCTCCTGTCGCTCCTGTCACTCCAGTTGAGCCTGTCGCCCCGGTATCTCCTGTTACTCCTGTCGCACCTGTTGCTCCTGTCGGGCCAGGTGGTCCACCTGATGGACCTGTCACTCCCGCTGGACCTGATGGCCCCGTTGGGCCGGTCGGTCCTGCTGGTCCTCCTGACGGGCCAGTCACCCCTGTTGGACCGGTTACTCCTGTTGGACCGGTAGTTCCTTCTCCCGTTGCTCCGGTTGCCCCCGTATCTCCTGTTGCTCCCGTCGGACCTTGTATCCCTTGAATTCCTTGTGGTCCTTGCACTCCTTGCGCACCTGTTGCTCCTTGTATCCCTTGAATTCCTTGCACTCCCTGTGTCCCCATCGGACCGGTTGGACCAATCGCCCCTTGTACACCTTGCACTCCTTGGGGCCCCTCTGGACCGGTTGCTCCTATTTCCCCTTGTATCCCTTGAATTCCAGTTTCTCCTTGTGCTCCAGTTGCTCCCGTTATCCCTTGCACACCTTGGATTCCCTGTATTCCTTGTGGACCTTGTGGGCCTGTTGCTCCTACCGGTCCTTGAATGCCTTGTATCCCCTGAGGACCCTCTGGACCCGTTGCTCCAACTGGCCCTTGAACACCTTGTATTCCTTGCGGGCCCTGAAGTCCCTCTGGGCCTTCTGGACCGGTTGCTCCTATCTCTCCTTGTATCCCTTGGATTCCAGTTGGACCTTGTGGCCCAGTCGGACCTATGTCACCTTGCGGACCTTGGATTCCCTGTGGGCCTTGTGCTCCTGTTCCCCCTGTCGCTCCTTGGATTCCTTGAGAACCTTGTGGACCTTGAATTCCTTGGGGGCCGGTTGGACCTATGTCGCCTTGGGGGCCTTGAATCCCTTGCGGACCTTGATCTCCAGTGGCCCCCGTTACTCCTTGAATTCCTTGGGGACCTTGAACACCTTGGGGACCCGTCGGACCTATCTCTCCCTGTACTCCTTGGATTCCTTGCGGACCTTGTAAACCCGTCACTCCGGTTGCTCCCGTTTCTCCTGTCGCTCCTGTCACTCCAGTTGAGCCTGTCGCCCCGGTATCTCCTGTTGCTCCAGTTACACCTGTTGCTCCTGTCGGGCCAGGCGGTCCACCAGATGGACCTGTCACTCCCGCCGGACCTGATGGTCCTGTTGGACCGGTCGGTCCTGCTGGTCCTCCTGACGGGCCAGTCACCCCTGTTGGACCAGTTACTCCTGTTGGGCCTGTAGTGCCTTCCCCTGTCGCCCCAGTTGCTCCCGTATCTCCTGTCGCTCCCGTCGGACCTTGTATCCCTTGAATTCCTTGTGGTCCTTGCACTCCTTGTGCACCTGTTGGGCCTTGAATCCCTTGTATTCCTTGCACTCCTTGTGCGCCCATCGGACCGGTTGGACCAATCCCCCCTTGAGCACCTTGTACTCCTTGGGGACCCTCTGGACCCGTTGCTCCTATTTCCCCTTGTATCCCTTGAATTCCAGTTTCTCCTTGTACTCCTGTTACTCCCGTTATCCCTTGCACACCTTGTATTCCCTGTATTCCTTGTGGGCCTTGTGGGCCCGTTGCTCCTACCGGTCCTTGTATGCCTTGTATCCCCTGTGACCCCTCTGGACCCGTTGCTCCAACTGGACCTGGCACTCCTTGTATTCCTTGCGGGCCTTGAAGTCCCTCTGGGCCTTCTGGACCTGTTGGGCCTATCTCACCCATCGGACCTTGTATCCCTTGAACTCCTTGTGGTCCCGTTGCTCCTGATGGACCTGGTACTCCTTGTATTCCTTGTGGACCTTGATCTCCTGTTGCTCCTGTTACACCTTGAGGTCCTATAGCTCCCTGTATACCTTGTGGGCCTTGATCTCCGGTTGCTCCCATTATTCCTTGAATCCCCTGAACACCTTGGATCCCTTGCTCACCGGTTACTCCCGTCGGACCAGGGATACCTTGAATTCCCTGTGGCCCTTCTGGACCTGTTGGGCCAATTGGCCCTTGAATTCCTTGTATTCCTTGTAGCCCCTGCGCACCTGTTTCTCCTGTACTTCCTGTCGGACCGGTTAGCCCCTGACCTGTTGCTCCAGTATTTCCAGTTGCTCCTGTTGGTCCTGTCACCCCTGTACTTCCACTCGGTCCACCCCCAGGACCTGTTGCTCCTGTCGGGCCAGTTGGACCTGGAGGGCCTCCTGAAGGTCCAGTTATCCCTGTTGGACCTGTTATTCCTGTCGGGCCTGTAATCCCTTGACCTGTTGCTCCTGTTGTTCCCGTACTTCCACTCGGTCCCTCTGTCCCTTGGATTCCTTGCACTCCTTGAATCCCTTGTGGACCTGTTGCTCCCGGTATCCCTTGCACTCCTTGGATTCCTTGAGAACCCTCAGGTCCGGTAGCTCCAATCGGACCCTGTAATCCCTGTACACCCTGTATCCCTTGTACTCCAGTCGTACCTGTTGGACCAATGGGCCCTTGTAATCCTTGCACCCCCTGTAAACCTGTCGCTCCAGTTTCTCCTTGTGGTCCTCTCAATCCTTGTGGCCCCTGCTGTCCTTCTGGTCCAGTCGCACCTATTGGTCCGACTGGACCTTGAATTCCTTGCACACCTTGAGGTCCTGTTGGGCCCATCTCCCCCATTGTGCCTTGAAATCCTCTTGGTCCTTGTGGGCCAGTCGGACCTTGTGGACCTGTTGGGCCAGTAATCCCAATGCCAGTAAATCCCGTTGGAACGGGAGGAAAAGTAGGGCCAATAAGATTTGGTGAAATTCTGAAATTAGAGTTTAATGAATTTTGTTTATCGCGCTCTTTCACACTTTCACCACCTACATACCATCTTTTTTTGACATTAAACAACCTTTTCTTCTTAATATGTATTTACAAAAACAATCTCAAAGACTATTTTTATTTCAAATAAATAAAAACCCCCTTAATTCCTTAAGGGAGTCCAGCAATTGAATCCATATTATCTGTATTCGGGACAGCTTGCGCTATACTCGATGCATTTACACTTTGCCCCATATTTGTTCCTGTTACAGTACCAGCAGGAGTACCTCGTGTATATGTTGTCGTCACAGAATCACCCGGCTGTAAACAAAGCTTCGTCTCTGTTCCTATTACTGTAACAACATCAATCCAAGTACACCCCATTGAACCACTATACGATTTCGTAGCAGTAAATGAAGTATCACTCAAATTGTCACCTGTAAATATATTCCCAGTATTATTAACAATAACAAACTCTTTTATATGCGCAGGCATAATTACACTCTACCTTTCCTCTACGAACCTAATGTACGTGTACTCGTTGCTAATGGCGGAAGGAATACTGATGTTCTAATCACCGCTTCTGGCTGCCTTTTTCCATTTAAAAAAATAGCCGCACTCGATCCTCCAGCACCCGCGTATATTTTCGCTACAGCTAAAGGTGAGATATCATAACAGTCGCCGACATTAACAGCTCCTGTATTATTAATAATTTTTACTTTACGCAAATTAATCCCCATTTCCCCCTCCTCCTTTTGTATACTGTATGCAAAAGAAAAAAACTTGAAACAGACTCGTTTCAAGTTTTTAGTAATTAACTATTTCATTTCGCCTTCATATTGAAGCATACCGCCAACCATATTCACTGTTTTAAATCCTTGCTCATTTAAATAATGGCATACATTCTCACTGCGCATTCCCGAACGGCAAATAAAGATATATTCATTCTCTTTATTAAAGAAGTCTACTTTATTTGGGATATCACCCATTTTAATATGTACCGCTTCTGGAATTTTCCCTGCTGCTACTTCTTCATCTTCCCTTACATCTACTAAAAATAACGTTTCTCCATTTTCTAAACGTTCTTGTACTTCTTCTGTTGTAATTGTTTTTACTTCTGTCATATGTCGTTCCTCCTTATATACAATAAAACCTTTCGTTTCTTCTTTAAACAACCATTTCTAATCAATTTTAGCATGCAAAAGAAGGAACGCAAAGAATGGAGAATTTATTTCTCAATTTCTCCGTAAAACTTATTCTTTACAAACATCTCTATCGCATTGTATCCTCAATATACTTGTTTTATGAAAGGAGTCGATTAAAATGACACTTTTTCTTTTCATTATGAGCATTATTTTTTTAACCGCCGCAATTATTGTACTCAGCATGAAAAATAATAAAAAGTTAAAATCTCCCCAAGAAATGTCATTCTTATTTCTATTACTTAGTATAGCGTTCTTCGGTATAGCAATCGCTACATATATTTTCCGTCTACAAATCATGTAAAAAAAGGTGCCTACTACACATATTGCACCTTTTTCACATCATTTATTTTCTACACAAAACTAGACACTTTCCGATTTAAAAATTCATAAACTTTCTTTTCAAATAAATGAATATCTAACGCTCCCGCCATATGCCCATTTATACTTTCTATTTCATAGACCTCCGCATACTTCCCTTGTTTTTGCAAAATGTCTACCATTTTATAATTGTAACGAGACGGCTGAAGTAAATCTTGTTTACACGGAATCATAAGTACATTCGCTTCTATGTTAGAAAGAGCCTCTTCCAAAGAAGAAAATCCATGCGCAATATCATGCAATAAAACTGCTTTCGCAGTGTACATCCACGAATTTGCATCTACTAACTCTATACTTTTGTATGTCACTTTATTTATCTCTTTCTCAAATGATGTTAATGTAGAAAACTTTTCATAAGGTTCTACCTCAATACTGTTACGAGGAAATTCCGTTTCATAAAAATGCTCATCAAAAGCGTTCATAAACATCATTCTGTTTGCTAAATGAAGCCCCTGCATTGGCTGTGTTTCTCCATATTTCCCGCCCTTCCAACTTGGATCTAGTTGAATTGCTTCAATCGCATTTTGCGCTACATTTACTGACGTTATAATTGGATTTTGTGGGTTCGTAATAACGCCAATCATTCGCTCTACCATATGAGAGTAGTGAACAGCCCATTGCTGCGCAATCATTCCACCCGCCGACGGCCCTATTACAGCATGTAACCTTGAGATTCCCATATTTTTTATTAACTCATATTGTATACGAGCTACATCAAGAAAGGTAAACACAGGGAAATCCATAACATATTCTTCCCCTGTTTCTGTATTAATCGACTTCGGTCCCGTTGTAATTACATACGGGTTCTTCACCTGTACATTACAAAGATTATCAGTACATATAACAAAATATTTATTTGTATCAATCGATTTTCCAGGTCCAATTAGCCCATCCCACCAACCAGACTCCTCATCATGCACAGTATATTTTCCTGCTGCATGACTTGTTGCACTAAAATAATGACAAACCAAAATGGCATTTGACCTTTCTCTATTTAAAATACCATACGTCTCATATCCCATTTGAACAGGGATTTCCCTACCATTTTCAAATGTAAACTCATTTAATGCAAACTTCTCTTTTTTTACAATTTGCACAGACTCTCCCTCTTCCCGTTATAGTATGAACTGCTTACTAAAGGTTTTTTTCTATGCAAATCAATCTCCTTCTTCTTTTCATAAATAAATGAATAATATACAAAATTAGCCACAAAATAGCACTATATTACAAAAATCAAAGAGGGCATACATATGATTTGGAATTGGCTACGTAAGAAAAAAAAATCAAATTCAACAGAGACAAACGAAGCAGATAACCCGAAGCAGCAGCCTAGTAATCAAGAGATTGTGAACAAAGATCAGACTAGAAGTATGAAACATAATAAAGGTGATAGTAGCGAGCAAAAAAAATCGAAACAAGATGATTACTCTCATAAGAAACAGCAAAATTCTAAACAAGATGATCCTTCTCATGAGAAACAGCAAAACTCGAAACAAGACGATTCCTCTCATGAGAAACAACAAAATTCTAAACAAGACGACTCTTCTCATGAGAAACAACAAAACTCGAAACAAGACGATTCCTCTCATGAGAAACAACAAAATTCTAAACAAGACGACTCTTCCTATGAGAAACAACAAAATTCTAAACAAGACGACTCTTCTCATGAGGAACAGCAAAACTTGAAACAAGACGATTCCTCTCATAAGAAACAGCAAAATTCTAAACAAGACGAAGCTTCTCATGAGAAACAGCAAAACTCGAAACAAAATGATTCTTCTCAGAATAAACAACAAAGCTCTGGAAGTAATAGTATTTATGATTTTTCGAAGCCAGAAAAAGACCGTATTCATTCACTACAAGATTTAATAGAGAAGCTCAAGAAGTCTAGTGATTTTGTTAATTATCACACATCTGATGATGAAACGATGCCATATTGGATTTCTTACTATCGTCCTTCACTTGATGGGGAGAAATTGCAAAAGTATTTAATGCCTACTCTTTTGGAACGACCTAATGCTTCACTAGAAGAACTGAAGGAACATATTCCGATGAGTGGTATCACAATTACGAATGACTTACAAAAAATTGAGGACATGGTTTTAAAAGGACATGCAATTATTCAATTGAAGCAGCAAGATCAAAAATGTATGCTTGCAAACATTGCAATTGATAATTATCGTGCACCAACCCCTCCTTTAAACGAATCAACTGTTATTGGGCCACAAGAAGGTTTCGTAGAGGATATTGATACAAACATTAATTTAGTTCGAAAACGTCTTCCTGTTTTAGATTTACAAACAAAAGAAATGATTATCGGCGAGTTTTCCAAAACAAAAGTTGTCATGATGTATTTAGACAACCTCGCTGAAAAAGATAATGTTGATTTTCTCGAGGAATCATTACGCGCTCTTGAATATGATCAAATTAATGATAGTGCTTATATACAAGAATTGATGGGTGAAAAATCGATTTTCCCTCTCTATATCAATACAGAACGCACTGATAGAGTTACAAAAGCACTCATTGATGGAAAAATCGCTATTTTTGTTGATGGTTCTCCAAGCGTGCTACTTACTCCAGTATCCTATTTCGATTTTTTCATTTCACCAGAAGACTATAACGTCTCCTGGATGTACGCTACATTTTCAAGGATTTTAAGATTAATCGCCGTTCTATTTTCAATCTGCGCTACACCGTTATACGTTGCAGTCTTAAATTATCATTATGAACTCATTCCAAGTGACTTACTTGAAACTTTGATTTTATCAAGGGCACAAGTACCATTCCCACCTTTAATTGAAGCACTCTTTTTAGAACTAGCAATCGACTTACTGAGAGAAGCTGGCGCGAGGTTACCGATGAAAGTCGGTCAAACGCTCGGTATTGTAGGCGGTATCGTAATCGGGCAAGCATCTGTACAAGCTGGTTTAACGAGTAACATTTTATTAATTATCGTTGCCTTATCAGCACTCGCTTCCTTTATTACACCTATTTATAAAATGGGTAATGCGGTTCGATTACTACGCTTCCCGTTTCTCGCATTTGCAGAAATAGGAGGACTTTTCGGGATTTCTCTTGGATTTATCTTCTTATTTACTCATCTATTCAGGCTTACGTCCTTACGTAAGCCGTACGCTTTGTTTTATCCGACAAGACAACAATCCGTTAAAGATTCTTGGATTCGTTTCCCTTTAACAATGATTGATACAAGAGATGTGCAAGCAAGACCACAACATGTAAAAAAAGCAGCAAAAGGAATTTCAACAAAACATAGATCGGACTTTGATGATTAAGAAATGAGGTGCATTCGATGAGTAAAGTTCAAGAAAAATATCAAATATCTCCTATCTTCGTTTTCTTCTTAATTCACGGTGCACAGTTCGGTGCTGGCGTTCTCGGCTTCGCTCGAATCATCGCAAAGGCCGCTGGATACGACGGATGGATGGGCGTTCTAATCACAGGACTCTGTATTCACCTCCTTATATGGATGATGTATTTTTTAGTAAAAGAAACAAACGGAAATTTAATTGATTTACAAAGGCAAACGTTTGGAAAGTGGATAGGGAATGTCTTTAATATCATCTTTGCAGCTTATTTTTTAATCGTCAGTATTTCGGTTATTCGAACGTATGTCGAAATTATTCAAGTATGGATGTTTCCTACCGCTTCCACCTTTATGTTAACACTCTTTTTGTGCTTAGTTAGCTATTACATTATCTCTTCTGGATTTCGTGTAATTACCGGTATTTGCGTCATCTCTGTTGGTGGTACATTAGGATATTTATTTCTAAGCTTATTCGTTTTGAAATATTCACATTGGGAGAATTTACTACCTATATTCACCCATTCTTTTTCAGACATTTTAAAATCCGCTCAACTGTCAATCTACAGTATGACCGGTTTTGAGATTTACCTCATGGTGTATCCATTTGTGAAAAAGCCTATGCAATCTCATAAATACGCTCAGCTTGGAGCACTATTTTCAAATCTTCTATATCTATTTAGCACCCTTTTAGCCTTTGCATTTTTTAGTGAAAAACAATTGTTAAAAACGATATGGGCCCAACTTTCTATGACCCAAGTCATTCAATTACCATTTATAGAAAGACTCGAATATATCGCAATTTCCGCTTATGCACTCGTTATTATTACAAGTTTTATCCTCCCTTTATGGGCGTCAATGAGAGCAACTCACGAAATATTCCGTGTAAAACAAAGAGGTATTTTAATCGCTTTTATCATTATCACTCTCATTGTTTCGCAACTTTTAACAAACAGACAAGATATTAATAACTTTATTAGTAATGCATCAAAAGTTAGTTTTTGGCTCATTTATGTATACATCCCAATCCTATTTATTATTGTGTGGGTGAAAAGAAAATGGAAAAAATCAAAAGCACAAGTAAATTAATACTTATTTCTTGTATAACATTCTTCAGTTTAACCGGATGTTTACAAAAAAATATTATCGATGATGTACAACTTATTCAAGGAAGCGTTTTTGATGTAGCAAAAGATAATAAAGTAAAAGTGACATTCGTTTGTCCCATTCAGAAAAAAGGAAATAAAGTTCAAGTTTTTGAAGGTAGCGCCAATGCGGTAAAACAAGTAAAAGCAGACACATCTTTAGAATCTTCTCAACCGTTTGCTAGCGGACAAATGCGTGTCGCTCTATATACTATAAGACTTGCCAAAAAAGGAATGTCTACTTCATTCGATACATTACTTCGAGATGTGAATATAGGGAACGCTTTATATGCTGCTTTGTTAGAGGGGAATGGTACTGAACTTTTAAAAGGCAAATATACAACCTCATACAACGTTGCAATTTATATAAAAAAGTTGCTAGAACATAATATGGAGACCGGTCCTTTACCAAGAGATAATCTGCATGTAGGAGCATTCCGTTATTATCAAGAAGGACAAGACTACTATATTCCAATTTTAAAGAAACATGGTGATAAAATAAAAATCACCGGAATTGGTCTTTTTAAAAAGGATAAATATATCGGTAAAATTGCGCAAAAAGATATGTTCATATTTAAAGGACTGTTAGAGAAACATAAATTAGATTCACATGAATTTAAAACAGATTCTGCGTACGTAATGATTAATAATATTCGTTCTGTTCCAACTTACGATATAAAGATTAAAAGCGGAAAGCCTTCTTTTTTCATTCACGTTCATCTTGATGCACGTATTCAAGAACTATCGAAACAAATTAACTTAGAAAATAACAAGAACACAAAAAACATTGAAAAAAATGTCCAAAAACAATTAGATGTACAGGCTGCCAAATTAATTAAGCAGTTCAAATCTTTAGGCGTCGATCCCCTCGGGCTAGGAGCAAGATATAAACACCATTATCGCCCATTCAAATTAGAAGAGTGGAGACAAATGTACAAAGATGTTCCAATTCATATAAAATACACCGTAAATATTACAAATTCTGGTGTGATTGAATGAGAAATGATTGAACTCCTCTCTCCGGCATGATACAACGGATAGAGGAGTTTTTATTTTAGATAGAGAGAGAAGATATTTATGGGGGAGCTTATGTCTAAAAAATTAGTAAAGCCTATTTTAAACGGTATTTTATTTCTCGGCGTCTTTTTATTTGCTCATACATACTTAAAAAATGTTTCCTTCACACGTTATTTACTTGTCGTTATACCGATGTTACTCGTTGGTATGTTCGGCATCGACCTTATTTTATCCATTTTAATAAAAAAAGAAGAATAACGAGCGAGGATGTCTCATAAGTCGAGATTTTTGACTAGATGACATCCTTTTCATTTTCTATTTTGGAATCAGCGCTACAGTACATGAATTTATATCAACGATTTTTCAAATATATCTACCATAACTCAAAATATATCAACGATTCGACACAAAATATCGATTTACCAACAAAAATTGACAATAGTAACAACCTATAATAAGAAGAGAATTTTTCAATATATTTTTAGAACATCCTTTTTTTATTTAATAATCACCTTATGTTACAATGAAATTCGGCACAAAGTGAGAAAGGATGAAACAACATGACAAACGAAAAAGGTTTAGATAAAGGGTACGAGCTTGTTGCAAAAATGCATGAAGATTTCGGACATCCTGTAACAAATACTCCAACAAAACTAACAGAAGAGCGCGCAAAAATCCGTGCAAGTTTTATGCAAGAAGAGCTAGAAGAATTTCTAGAAGCAACTACTGTTGAAGATCAATACGATGCACTTATTGACCTTATTTACTTTGCATTCGGAACGTTTGCAGAAATGGGCGTACGTCCAGATAAAGGATTCGAGATTGTAAACAACGCAAACATGGCAAAACTATTCCCTGATGGGAAACCTCGATTCCGTGAAGGCGACGGCAAAATTTTAAAACCAGAAGGCTGGCAAGCACCAGAACCACAACTTCGAGCTGAAATCGAACGTCAGCGCCAAGAAGCTGAAAAAAACTGCTAGGATTTCCTAGCAGTTTTTTATTATGTCTTTTTTTCTGCAGCTCATTAATGACCCACGTGCCCCGCGTGTCCTGCTGCTCCACTAATACTAGCTGCTCCTGCTGCTGCCCCTGCTCCTCCTGTTCCCATTCCACCTGTCCAAGGAGAAGATTGTTGCTGTTGTTGATATTGCTGATATTGTTGGTGCTGTTGGTGCTGTTGACCTTGGTGTCCATGATGTTGGCCTTGGTGCCCATGATGACCGTGTTGGCCTTGATGACCTTGGTGATGGTGGTGACCTTGGTGTCCATGATGTTGGCCTTGGTGGTGATGTCCATGGTGACCATGTTGGCCTTGATGACCGTGTTGGCCTTGGTGAGTTTGATAAAGAACAGCTTGCGGATGAATGTGGTGGTGACCGTGGTGATGTACTTGTTGTTGGTGATGACCATGATGGCTGTGTTGACCTTGATGGTGGTGATGACCATGATGGCCGTGTTGACCTTGATGGTGGTGATGACCGTGTTGGCCATGTTGACCTTGATGGTGGTGATGACCGTGTATGACTTGCGGATACCCACCTACTCCTCCTGCTACAACACCTACTCCTGGTACAGGGAATCCTGTCTGTCCCCCTCCAACGAAAGAAGGAAATGTAGTTGGTACTCCTACTGGAATTCCAGTTTGTGCGCCAGCTACTGATGTCGGAAATCCTCCCGTTAACGTTGGAATTCCAGTTTGCATGCCTGCTACTGATGTTGGAAATCCTCCATGTGCTCCACCCATCCAGCTCGGAATTCCACCGTATCCTTGTTGCCCTGCTCCTCCCATTAACATCATTTGTTCATAACTATCCGATCCACCTCCGAAGAAGCCATGCGGTGCATTATTGTCCATCCCTTTCATTCCTTTCACCCCTTGTTTTCAATTTAACCTACCTTTTGTATCATATTTCCTAGTTAAAAATAGGTGTTTGTCTGCATAATAATTCCTCACCTTTTTCCTCATTCATGATAGAATCAATTGACTAATTATTCTTTCTCCACTTTAAAAGGAGGCATTTCTATTGAGAAACGTTACAAAAGCTTCAAACGACAATTTAGATTCAATCTTACATATAGATATTGATGTAATTGGAGACGATAGTAGACGAAATTATATTAAACACGCTATTGATAAGGAGCAATGCATCATTGTAAAAGAAGACAATTCTATTTTAGGTTTTCTGACGTATGATACGAACTTCTTTGGCTACACGTTCCTCTCATTAATTATTGTTTCGCCAACAAAAAGAAGACAAGGTCATGCAAGCTCATTAATCTCCTATATGTTAAGTAATTCTCCTACTCAAAAAATATTTTCTTCAACGAACGAATCGAATACAAATATGCAAAAAGTTTTTAAAGCGAATGGATTTATGCGTAGTGGAATAATTGAAAACCTAGATGAAGACGATCCAGAAATTATTTTCTATATAAAAAAGCCCAGAGCATAAAGGCTCTGAGCTTTTCTTTCATTCATTAGTTTGCAACAACGTTAACAAGTTTTCCAGGAACGACAATTACTTTACGAACTGTTTTTCCTTCGATTTGTTCTTTAATTGCTTCAAGTGCAAGTTGTTCCATTTCTTCTTTTGATGCGTCTTTACTCATTGTTAATTTTGCGCGAACTTTGCCCATAATTTGAACAACGATTTCAACTTCATCTTCTACAAGTTTAGACTCATCAAATGTTGGCCAGCTTGCATATGTGATTGTTTCATTGTAACCAAGCTTGCTCCAAAGTTCTTCCCCGATATGAGGTGCAACTGGTGCAATCATTTTTACGAAACCTTCTACATATTCTTTCGGAAGTGTATTAGCTTTGTATGCATCGTTGATGAATACCATCATTTGAGAAATCGCTGTGTTGAAGCGAAGCTCTGCATAGTCTTCTGTTACTTTCTTCACTGTTTGATGGTAAGCTTTTTCAAGCTCTTTATTTGGTGCATCAGTAATTTTCTCACTTAATTCACCGTTATCTTGAACGAACAGGCGCCATACGCGGTCTAGGAAACGACGAGCTCCGTCAAGACCATTTTCAGACCAAGCAATTGAAGCATCTAATGGTCCCATAAACATTTCGTATAGACGAAGTGTATCTGCACCGTGGCTCGCTACGATATCATCAGGATTTACAACGTTACCTTTTGATTTACTCATTTTCTCGTTGTTTTCACCTAGAATCATACCTTGGTTGAATAATTGTTGGAACGGCTCTTTCGTTGGAACTACACCGATATCATATAATACTTTATGCCAGAAACGAGCATATAGTAAGTGAAGTACAGCATGCTCTGCACCGCCGATATAAATATCAACTGGAAGCCATTGTTTTACTTTTTCAGGATCTACAAGTGCTTCGTTATTGTTTGGATCCATGTAGCGTAGGTAGTACCAACAGCTACCAGCCCATTGTGGCATTGTGTTCGTTTCACGACGACCTTTTTTACCAGTTTCAGGATCAACAACATTTACCCACTCTTCGATGTTAGCTAGTGGTGATTCCCCTGTACCTGAAGGACGGATGTTTTCTGTTTTTGGAAGAACTAACGGTAATTCTTCTTCTTTCACAGCTGTCATTGTGCCATCTTCCCAATGGATTACTGGAATTGGTTCACCCCAGTAACGTTGGCGGCTAAATAACCAGTCACGTAGACGATACGTTACTTTTTGATTTCCTGCACTTGTTACTTCAAGCCATTCAATCATTTTTGCGATTGCTTCTTCTTTATTTAGTCCATCAAGGAATGCTGAGTTTACGTGTGCACCATCACCTGTGTACACTTCTTTCGTAATGTCTCCGCCTTTTACAACTTCCTTCATTGGAAGATTGAATACTGATGCGAATTCATAGTCACGCTCATCGTGAGCTGGAACTGCCATTACAGCACCTGTTCCGTAAGTTGCAAGAACGTAATCAGCGATCCAGATTGGTAATTTCTCACCGTTTACTGGGTTAACTGCGTAAGCACCAGTGAATACACCAGTTTTTTCTTTCGCAAGTTCTGTACGCTCTAGGTCACTCTTCATTTTTACAGAATTAATGTAAGCTTCTACAGCTTCTTTTTGTTCTGCTGTTGTAATTTCAGCAACAAGTGCATGCTCTGGAGCAAGTACACAGTATGTTGCACCAAATAATGTATCAGGGCGCGTTGTGAAAACTGTGAACTTCTCATCTGTACCATCAATGTTGAAGTGAACTTCTGCACCTTCAGAACGACCGATCCAGTTACGCTGCATATCTTTTAAGCTTTCCGGCCAATCAAGCTCATCTAAATCTTCTAATAGACGATCTCCGTAAGCTGTAATTTTTAACATCCACTGTCTCATCGGACGACGTTCAACTGGATGTCCACCGCGCTCACTCTTACCGTCAATGATTTCTTCGTTTGCAAGTACTGTACCAAGCGCTGGACACCAGTTTACAGGTACTTCATCAACGTAAGCTAAGCCTTTTTCAAATAGTTTTAAGAAGATCCATTGTGTCCACTTGTAGTAGTTTGGATCCGTTGTATTTACTTCACGATCCCAATCATAAGAGAAGCCTAATGCTTTAATTTGATTACGGAACGTATTAATATTAAGCTCTGTAAATTCTGCCGGGCTGTTTCCAGTATCAAGTGCATATTGCTCTGCTGGAAGACCGAATGCATCCCACCCCATTGGATGAAGAACGTTATATCCTTGCATACGCTTCATACGAGATAAAATATCTGTCGCTGTATAACCTTCTGGATGTCCTACGTGTAAGCCTGCACCTGATGGATATGGAAACATATCTAGTGCATAAAATTTTGGTTTTTCTGTCTCATCTGGCGTACGGAATGTTTTATTCTCTTCCCAATATCCTTGCCACTTCTTCTCAATTTCTTGATGATTAAAGCTCATGAGATACCCTCCTTGAAATTCTATTTATTTTCACCGCCCAAAATACAAAAAACCTCTCATCCCTAGAAAGGGACGAGAGGTTATAGATTCCCGCGGTACCACCCTAAATTAATGTAAATATACATTCGCTTAGATCCGTAACGTGGATTAACGGCAATTGCTACTATTAGTTTCACAACTGCAACTCAAAGGCGAGTTCATAACGAAACGTGGATTGACTTGCACCGACCGTCAACTCTCTAAACCAGCTTCTATTACTACTACTCCTTTTCACTGTTATTACAAATATGAGTTAATTTAAATATATTCTAAAACATGTTACATGTTCCGTCAAACTAAACTGCAATTTTTTCTTCAACTGTTTCTTCTACTTTTACTCGTTTATCATAAATGCTCGTTGCTATAAGCGCTACTACAAGCATTACCATGATCGCGATAAACAATACTTCCATATTGTATAAATCAACAATTGCTCCGCCAACGACTGGTCCGAACATTTTCCCTACAGTCGCCGCACTATTTACGACCCCTTGATAAAATCCTAATTTATCTTTCGGTGCAAGTATATTTGCAATGGTCGGAACCGCTGGCCATACGAATAACTCACCAATCGTTAATGTTACCATCGCAACGAGGAACATCGTAAATTGCTGCGCTTGACTTAACACAATGAATGAAGCCGCAAAAATGAAAATCCCAATCATAATTTGTTGTTTTAAAGAACGCTTCATCCAGCGAATTAGCATACTAACGAGCGGCTGCGCACAAACAATCATCGCTCCGTTTATCGTCCATAATAAACTATAGTGACGAAGGCTAATATTTAATTCTTGCATATGTGTTGCAATCGCCCCTTGCCACTGTACGTATGTAACCCAGCATAAGGCATATGCTACACACACAATAAGAAGTGCTTTGAATCCCGGTGTAAGTGACCACCCTTTTTTCGTTTCGACTTCTTTTTGTACCTCTGACCCTTTTTTGTCTTCCATACCACGGAATCCAATAAAAGCAATTAAGAAGAAAACAAAGTATAAAATAAAGTTCGCTAAGAAAATATAATCAAAACGATACGACGCAACTAAACCACCGCACGCTGTTCCAATCGCAATACCAACGTTTTGTCCAACATACATCGCATTAAATGCTCGTCTTCCGCCCTCTGGCCAAACTGTACCAACCATCGCATACATCGATGGAAAGACCATTCCAGAACCAAAGCCAATTAATGCTAGCCATACAACATATAACGGCCAACCGTGGAAGAACACAAGACCTAAAATCGATACGAGTGTAATGACAATTCCTACTAAAATTGATTTATAACCGCCCCATTTATCAAATAAAACACCGCCGAGCAAGTTTCCGATTACACCAGTAAGCGAGTTGATCATTAATACCATTCCAGCCACTGATAAAGATTTCCCTAGATGATCATGCAAATAAATTGTATTAAAAGGCCATAAAAAAGAAGCACCCGTGACATTAATAATCATCCCAGCTACTAATAGCCATACTTTCCTTGGCATATTCTCCCCTCCTATTCTATTTTTTTCGTTCATATATAACAGTAAAATTGTAGTCGTTTTTAAATAGGAAGGCAACTGATTAATAGTTGATGAAATTCAGATAATGGTTTATCGGTAAATGAAATTATATTGATTGCTTCTTGGATTATATCAGCGATTATTAGAATATATCGACTTACCGACAAAAAATAACAACAGTAACAATATATAAAAGGGTAGACTGCATGAAATTTTCATGCAGTCTACCCTTGTTTGTACTACCCAACTTCTTTTTCTCGCTTCGCACGTTCTTTAGCGCTCCATTTAAATATTTTATCCAACAGAGAGTATATCCTCCCAGACTCTTTCGTTAATAAAGGTCCTAACGATGCCAATATTAACACGTATAAAGCTGAAAATGGTTTAATCGTCGCCATTAAGCCGCCCGCAATTCCAATATTCGCGACAATAATGGAGAATTCTCCGCGTGATACAAGCGTTAATCCGATATTCGTAGATGCCTTATGTGATAACCCTGCTTTACGTCCCGCAGCCATTCCAGCGATAAAATTACCGATGAGAGTAATGAAAACTGCTCCTAAGGCCAACCACACGGCTCCTCCAAGAGAAAATGGATCTATACTTAAACCGAAACTGAAAAAGAATATAGCTCCAAAGAAATCACGAAACGGAACGACAAGATGCTCGATTCGATCACTATGCTCCGTTTCAGAAAAGACAAGCCCTAATAATAACGCTCCAATCGCCTCAGCAACATGAATCGTTTCTGAAAAACCAGCCACAAAGAATAAAATAGCGAATATTACGATAATAAAAATTTCATTAGACGAAATATCTAATACTTTATTTAGGAACGGCGTAGCTTTTCGAGCGATTATAAAGAATAATAACATATAGCCTACTGCGATTAAAACAGATGTAAGAGCACCTACAAATGACGTTGCCCCTCCGAGTACTAACCCTGAAACAACTGACAAATATACAGCTAAAAAGATATCATCAAACATAATGATTCCTAAAATTAGCTCCGTCTCTTTATTACCAGATCGCCTTAAATCAACAATTACTTTTGCGACAATTGCACTCGAGGAAATTGTTATGATTCCGGCAATAATTAATGTTTCTAATAAGGGGAAACCCATTATATATCCGTAAAGCAAACCTAATATAAAATTAAGCGATATATGAACAGTTCCCCCAAAAGCAATCGACTTTCCGGATTTAATTAATTTTTTTATTGAGAATTCTAAGCCTAAATAGAATAAGAGGAATATGACGCCAACACGGCCGAGGAAGGAAATTACTTCTCCGCTTTCAATAAACCTTAAATCGATAAGCCCTAAATCTGGGGCATGAGGCCCCACTAGCATACCAAGTATAATGAGAAACGGAATAATCGAAAACTTTAACTTTGCAGCGAGGATAGCTGCAAAAGCTACTAATACTAACGCAGTTCCAACTTCAAAGACTAAAGTATCCATCGATTATGAGTCACCTCCCGCTGAAAGCAACTCATTAATAATTCTCTTCACTTCATGTCTTTCACCCGATAATACGAGCATATCACCAGCCTCAATGATAGAATCTGGACCTGGATTAAAAAATTTCTTCATATTCTTTTTCAAAATAGCAATGATTGTTACGTTATATGTTTTTCGAACATGTAAACTACCAATTGTCTTTTGTACGACTGGTGCGTTATTTTCTATTTTAAACCACTCAATTGATAATCCTTCAAAAGCCATCTCAATCGTGTCTAACGCTTGTGGCCTATAGACCATTCCGCCTAATATAGCCGCAATTTGTCTCGCTTCAGAATCGCGAAGAGAAATGCTTGAAATACTCTCATCATGATCCACATCAAAATGATACATTTCTCTTCTTCCATCATCATGAATAACGATAACCATTTTTTCATTACCTTTCGTAATTACTTCAAACTTACAACCAATACCCGGAAGTTCACTTTCTCTAATATTCATATTTTCCGCCCCCTAAAATTTTTAGTTACGGCTTTTACAAATCTACATCGATCTCCGTTTTAAACTTTTCATCTTTTGAAATACCTAAATATTTGAGCGTTTCTGATGGCGTTGCGTGATGGAAATGTTTTTGCAGTAGCGCAATCGCTATTCCTCTTTTGTACGCGTGAAACCCAAATGTTTTTCTCATTGAATTCGTTCCAATCTTCCCAACAATTCCAACTGCTTCCGCAGCATTATGAATCACCCGATAAGCTTGTTGACGCGTAATTGAATTTGTCGTTTTATTAGATTGAAATACGTAGTTTTCTCTTTGAGCATCAAAAGATTGTACGTACGCTAAAAGCGCTTCTTTTACTTTTGTATTTAAATAAATATCTTGTTTAAATTTTTCATCTTTCACAGGAAGAGAATAAAACTCTTTAGCAGTTCCATCTTCATTTAATACATCTTCAAACTTCATACTAAGTAGCTCAGTAATTTTTAATCCCGTGTTAATTCCAATAACGAATAAAAGATAATCTCGCTGGGAATGCTCTTTCAAATATTTTTTCATAGCCTCAATTTGGCTTATATCTTTTAGTGCCTCTACAACTTCCATACATGTATTCTCCTCATCTTATGAACGGTAATTTTCTCATCATGTTGTCCATTTTACCTTATCATGCTATGGGAATTCCATGTATTATCCATTTCCTTTTAAATTTTTTACGCTATACAATTGAAGCGATATACTTTAATGCACCTAAAAATTCTGGATATTTATGATTTGGAAACTTACTATTGTAAAAATACGTTGCGGTTAGAAAAATAACGAGGGATAAAGATGAAAATAGTAAAACTTCTTTGGACCTTAGCGCTATACTTATAACTTCAAATAAAGATCCATCTTCTTTCTGCAAGTTGGATTCCTCCTTTCATTTCCTGCTACTTTATACATTCATTTTATGTTACTTAATTATATTCTATAACACAATTAAGTAACATATCAATGTTTTTTGATATTTCTTTCTGAAAATAAAGAAAAATACCGAGCACCCTATGCTCGGTATTTTTGTTATTAGTCCTCTTTCGGAAGAACAATTCCTTTATACAATTGAACTGTAATGAAGTAGTAGATCGCATAAATGACTACGAAAATTACAATCGGTACCCAAATACGGAAATACGGATCAACTAAAATGAAACCAAAAATATTCATACCAACTAATACATGGGCAATACCGACAATTGCCGGGAATAAGAATACTAAGAACAACTCTTTATAAATCGATTTCGTTAATAATTCACGGCGCACACCGATTTTACGAAGCATTTGATAACGCGTAATATCTTTTGATGCACCAGAAAGAATTTTAAACATTAAACAACTTGCCATCATCGCTAAGAAAGCAATTCCAAGGAAGAAGCCCATAAATACTGTTCCACTCGCAACGCCATAGAACATGTCGTAAGCTTGATATTTACTATTTAATCTTTCAGCTGCTACATTTTTATATTTATCTAGCTGCAACTCGTCAAGTTTTTTCCATTCTTTTGTGTATGCTACAAAATCATCTGTTTTCCCTGTAAATACGATTCCTTCTTTACCATTTACAGTATCGTACATTTTTTGATCTACAATTTTAATTACATGATTCTCATATACGTAAAATGGGTGAATTGTTCTGAAAGCCTCGTCCCATTCTTCTGGAAGTTCTTTAGCGTTCGCATCTTTTTCATTCATTTCTCTAGAAACTGCACCTACCGGTAGTTCCTCTGAAACTTTCTTCGTATTCACTAAATCTTTCATCGACTTCATATTTGACATATCTTTTATTAAAGGACGATTTTTTTCTAAATCTTCTTTTACATAATAAACGTATTTACCATCTACTTTGTAACGATATTCGTTTTTCTCTTTAAATGTAATACCGTCTAAAATTTTCTTTTCTTCAGCTGTTGGGTTATGAACTACTGAATCATATATTACTAAACCATCTACCATTTTTATAACATTATTTTTAAACGCCATACCACCTGAAATTGCACCGGCTCCAAGAGCAACTAACATTGCTACTGTCGCAAGCACTTTCGTTAAACTATTAATACGGAAGTTTAATTGTGCAAAAGTAAAAGCGTTAAGCCCTTTTTCGCTTCGTTTTTTATTACTTTTTAACTTTTTAATAATAACAGGAAGAAGCGATCCAAATAGCATGTAAGTACCAGCTGTTGTTGTAATTAATGCAATAAGGATTCCCATTTCTCTTAGCTTTTCCATATAAATCATTGATGCATAGCCAATACCTAATAAAATAACCGCAAGGAATGCAACTAAACCTGTCATTTTTCCTTTTACTGCAACACGTTCTGTTTGTGCGTCTGCATGTACAAGTTGCAATACAGAAATACGTGATAATTTAATACTGTTCATAATTGCTGATAATACAAATAGTGCAAAGAAGAAGATGCAAGTAACAGTCATGGATGGTAAATAAAATGCTTTATAACCTTCACCCGCAAATTCGAGTTGTTTCATTAACAACTGACCAATACCTTCAGCAAGTCCTACACCAACTGCAAGTCCAATCGCAAGAGACGCGGCACCTAATACAATTGTCTCAATAAACATAAGTAATGTAACTTTATGCTTTTTTGCTCCTAACATCATATACATACCAAACTCTTTTTGACGAAGTGATAGTAAGAAAGAGTTCGCATATAAAATATAGAAGAAGGTTATAATTGCTAATAAAAATGAACCTGCTTGGAATACGAATCCAATTGATTTAATAACTGAGTTAGATTCGATAAACGCTTCATTCAGCGCTAACGTTTGGAACATATAAAAAATTGAAATCGACATGACAAGACCAACAAGTAAGACGATATAATCTTTCAGCTTACTTTTTAGCCCTGACATGGAAAGTTTGAATAACATGCCAAAGTCTCCTTTCTTACGCTTTTTGTGTGCCTAAGTCTGCAAGCACATCTAAAATTTCTTTATAAAACTCTTCACGTGTACCACCACGGTGAATTTCTTTATATAGCTCACCATCTTGAATGAATAAAATACGCTGACAGTAACTTGCACTATACGGATCATGTGTAACCATCATAATAGATACGCCTTGATCTTCATTTAAGTTTGTCATCGCATCAAGTAAACTCGCTGCATTTTTAGAATCAAGAGCTCCTGTTGGCTCGTCCCCTAAAATAATTGCAGGCTCATGTACTAAAGCGCGCGCTGCTGCTGAACGCTGTTTCTGTCCACCAGATACTTCAGATGGGTACTTTTGAAGAATAGCTGAAATACCTAACATATCTGCTACTTTTTCTACTTTCGGTCCAATGTTACGTGATGAAACACCTTGAAGTGAAAGTGGCAATGCAATGTTTTCGTAAATAGATAAGTTTTCTAATAAATTAAAGTCTTGGAAGATGAATCCTAACTTTTGTGAACGGAAATCTGAAAGCTCACCTTGCTTCATTTTTGTAATATCCGTACCCGCAATTTCAACAACGCCGCCTGTTGCTTTATCTAACGTTGAAATTACATTTAATAATGTCGTTTTACCAGAACCAGATGGTCCCATAATTCCTACAAACTCACCCTCTTGAATTGAGAATGATACACCTTTTAACGCGTGTGATTGGTTCTCACCTTTTTTACCGTACACTTTTTGAACGTTTTTCACGTCTACAACTGGTTTCGTCATATATATCCTCCTATGCTTGTTTTTCCATTACCTATTTTGCGCTTTTTGGAGGGGAACTGCTATTTGTTAACATTACATTTACCTTACACTTTTGTAATATAAAAAGGCTGAGCATGTAAGGTTGGCTTTTTTCCTTTAAATACAAATTCGTTCACTTTTTGAAATGGTACATCCGCAAATGAAATTATATTGACTTACCGACAAAAGCTGAAAATAAAAGTAGGCTGTTCCACAAAAGGAACAGCCTACTTCTCTTTTTATTTCTTTAAAGGTGTTACCGTCCAGTACGTAATAACACGCCAAATCCATTCTAGTGGACCCATCTTAAAGATTTTCATCCAAATCACACTAAACACAATTTGAATTGCGTAAATTGCAATACATACATATAACGTCTGCATGTACGTTAAGTTTCCCGCAAAGTTAAATGCACTTCCTGCAATTAAAATCATTGCAGTTTGTCCGATATAATTTGTTAACGCCATACGACCATAGTATTTGAGTGGTGCTAACAATGTTTGAACTGTTTTTAATTGAAGTAATAAAATTAATGCGCCCACATAGAAAGCTGAAATGACTGGTCCAACTGTAACACCAATTTTTAAAAATTGGCCTGCAGCATCCATTGTTCCGTCCTCATTCATAAGTATCATATTTACAAATGGCTCAGCAGGTACGTGCCCGTATTGATACCATACAGCTACGACACTTAAAACAAACATAATACCTGTAAAAATAGCGACTTTCTTTATGTTTTGCGTGAGATTTTCAAATACACGATATTGGCCTGCAGCAAGACCTAATAAAATTAAGCCGAGTGGTAATAGTTCTTTAATCCCCATTACACTAAAAGCAATTGTTAAAATAAGGCCAATAACTAAGTTCACTTGTTTTTTCGCTTTATAAAATGGTAAAACGATTAACCCGCAAATTGCATATAACGTTAGCGCTTCTCCAGGCTGAAACATGTAATGAATCAAACCGAAAATAAATAATGCAACTACGCGGCGTAGAAATAAAATGTATCCATTTTTCCCTTTTGCAATTGCTCTCGTAATGAAGATATAGAATCCCACTCCAAATAAGAATGAGAAAATCGAGAAGAAACGACCTTCTACAAATAAGTATAGAAACCTTTGATAACTTGCATCCACTGTATTAGGGTCTGGAATTTTAATATTAAGTAGTGCAAGAATATTTACTAAAATAATCCCCAGTAGTGCGAAACCACGAATGTAATCTAACTCATCAATTCGTTTGTTTGTAATATTGTTCCCCATAAAGCAACTCCTTGTATAAAATTTAATCCTTCCTTACTCTACTGGAAAAGGACAATCGTAACTATCGGTTAACCTTACAGGAATCTTACATTATTGTAATATAATAAAATAAAACCAGGTCATATTGCGACCTGGTCTACTCTGATTGCTTCGATCTTTGAGGTTGTCCTTTTTTACTGTTGCGCTGTTTCACTTGCACAACTGGATCAAGCTCATTCGAAAACTCAGCGTTATGTCCATTTTGTGTTTTTTGTTCTGGGTTATTTTGATCTGAACGTTTCGCCATTACATTCACTCCTTATTAGTGCGGTGTAATAATCATTTGATGTTGCAATTGGCGAATTGCCATACGTGCTCTATTTAACTGCTCACGTTGCTCATCATTCGCATGTTGTTGCATCGTTTGTAAATCGTTATATGCTTGTTCTAATTGTAACTGTGCATCTGAATACTCCATCGTATTGTAATGCTCTTGTCTCATACCAAGATCTAATTGTTCTTTCGCATATTCCACCGCTTGTTCCGCCTGTGTAATATACGATTCAAGTGATTGACGCTCTGCCATAATTGTCCCTCCTTGCTTCAATTCCCCTTTAGTGTGTCCCTTCCATCTGAACCTTATGAGTATGTTATAATGGATTTTGTTTCATTTTGACTCGGCTTAGGAGGGAAAATAATGAAGGTTCAAAACCCTTTTCCATATACAAACGACAATAAACGTTATCATACATGGAATTACCATTTACGAAATGAATTTGGTGAAAAAATCTTTAAAGTTTCATTAGATGCTGGCTTCGATTGTCCGAACCGTGACGGTACAGTTGCTTACGGTGGTTGTACATTTTGCAGCGCTGCCGGATCTGGCGACTTCGCTGGTGATCGCCGCGATGATGTTATAACGCAATATCATGAAATGAAAGAAAAAATGCGTTCAAAGTGGAAAGATGGAAAATGTATCGCTTATTTTCAGGCTTATACAAATACACATGCACCACTTGAAGTGTTAAAAGAAAAATTCGAACCGCTTCTAGCAGAAAAAGACGTTGTCGGTCTTTCTATCGCGACTCGTCCAGATTGCTTACCGGACGATGTCGTTGCATATTTAGCGGACTTAAATAAACGCACGTACCTTTGGGTTGAACTCGGATTACAAACTGTTCATGAACGAACTGCCAATCTGATTAACCGTGCTCACGATTATCCTTCCTACGTTGAAGGTGTGAATAAATTACGTAAGCACGGCATTAGAGTTTGCTCTCATATTATTAACGGTCTTCCTCTTGAAGATTACGATATGATGATGGAAACAGCTCGTGAAGTAGCGAAGCTTGATGTACAAGGAATTAAAATCCACTTACTTCACTTATTAAAAGGAACGCCAATGGTGAAGCAATATGAAAAAGGACAACTAGAATTCCTTTCTCTTGAGGATTACGTAAGTCTCGTTGTTGACCAACTTGAAATGATTCCAGAAGACGTAATTGTGCACCGTATCACAGGTGACGGTCCACCTGATTTAATGATTGGCCCAATGTGGAGCTTAAATAAATGGGAAGTATTAAATTCCATCGATGCAGAATTTGTACGCCGCGGAAGCTGGCAAGGAAAATATGCAAATGAGGAGAAACAAAAATGAAATTAGAACGTGTATTACCGTTTGCTCGCACTCTCTTGCAAACGGCAGTAAAAGAAGGCGATTACGCTGTAGATGCAACGCTCGGCAATGGGCATGACACTTGCTTCCTAGCTGAAATCGTTGGAGATAACGGAAAAGTATTTGGATTTGATATTCAAAAAGAAGCTATCGAAAGTTCTACCATCCGTCTAAAAGAAAAAGAACTTTTTGAACGTACAGTTTTAGTTCACGATAGTCACGATACACTTGTATCCGTATTACCAGAAGATGCAAAAGGAAAAGTGACAGGCGCAATCTTCAACTTAGGTTACCTTCCAGGCGGAGACAAACATATCGTTACAAAGCCGAACTCAACGATTTCGGCGATCGAACAGTTATTAGAAGTAATGGCACCTGAAGGTATCATCGTCCTTGTCATTTACCACGGACATCCAGAAGGACAAGTAGAACGCGACGCTGTACTTAAATTTGCAGAAGAACTCGACCAAAAACATGCTCACGTTTTGCGATACGGCTTCATTAACCAACAAAACAACCCGCCATTTATTGTAGCGATTGAGAAGCGATAAAGTGAAACTTTAATCAGTGGGGGCATTCCCCGCCGATTATCAGCCCTCACCAGTCGGGCATTTACGGGGTAATTATATCAACGATTTTTCAATTATATCTATCATAACTCGGGATATATCAACGATTTTTTCGATATATCTATCATAACTTACAATATATCAACGATTTCTTGGATATATCGATTGTTCGACAAAACATAACAAAAAAAGACGTGCACTCACTGCACGTCTTTTTGTTATTCTCCTATATAATGGATATATACAATGTTAAAGGAGACGAAAAAATGATTGGAATACTAGCAGGAATGGGGCCAAAATCAACTGGGCCATTCGTCGATACAGTTGTAGCAGAGTACCAAACAATATACGGAGCAAAACATGATATAGACTTTCCTCATATGATGATTTATTCTTGCCCAACACCGTTTTACATGGATCGTCCTATCGATCACGAAGCGATGAAAAAAGCGATTATTGAAGGAGCACAAAAACTCGAAAGTGCTGGTGTAGACTTTATTGCTATGCCTTGCAATACAGCGCATCTTTATTTTGAAGAATTACAGCATTCTCTTTCTATTCCAATTTTGAATATAGTCGATGAGACGTTACGAGCAATTCCTGAAACTGTAAAAAGAGTCGCTCTTCTCGCAACAGAAGCGACTGTTCAAGCTGGAATTTACCAAGATGGGATTGCAAAACGTAATATAGAATACCTCCATAATGAAAAATGGCAGGAGATGATTAATCAAATTATTACTTGTATCAAAAGCGGAGAAGTTGAAGAAGCCCGCAAATTATGGAGCGCGCTCGTTTTACAATTAAAAGATGAAATAGATACTGCTATTATCGCATGTACTGATTTGAATGTTGTGGCGAGTGAGGATTTTGTGGATTCTGCTCAATGTCTTGCTGAGGCGGTTGTTAGGATGTATCTATCAAATACTAAGAGATCTTCATAAACATAGAAAACAGCCCTTTTAAAATGTGTTTTTTGTTTGCTAAAAATCCCCAAAACTTTTAACTTTCTTCACAATTCTTTCAAAGTATCCACACTTAATCTCGCTATATTAAATAAGTAGTTATTCATATAGGGAAGGTTAGGGGAACTGAAAGTATGAAAGTAAATCGTTCGCTTCATTACATTTTTTGGCGTTGGCATTTTTATGCTGGGCTTTTTATTACGCCACTTCTTATTACGTTGTCACTGAGCGGAATTGGGTATTTATTTCGAGAGGAAGTTGAAGATTTCATCTATAAAGATTTATATTTTGGGAAGAGCGCCCAAACAGAATCTATTTCGATGTCTGATTCTATTTCCTTAACAGAGAAAAAATATCCACATTATAGCGTGGCGAAAATTAGTGAGTTTAATGGGGATTATAATACGAGGCTTACTATTGCAAATGAATATACTGGGCAACAAAAATATGTGTATTTAGATAGCAATAATCAAATTGTTGGGGATCAAAACGCTAGTGAAACGTTTGCCAATATCATGCGGGAATTACATAGTTCTCTTTTAGTTGGTGGTACTGTCGTCAACTATATTGTAGAACTCGCGGCATGCTGGACAATCTTTTTAATTATGACTGGTTTATATATGAGTATACGCCAATTCAAAAACACACCATCATCCAATAAGCGAGAAAAAGCAAAACGGCGTCATTCTATTATCGGTATTATATTTACAATTCCTCTCGTTCTGCTAGTCGCATCTGGATTGCCGTGGTCAGGATTTATGGGCAACCAAATTTATAAAATCGCAGCGTCGAATGAATCGATCGGATATCCCAAATTATATATGGCACCGCCTGAATCGAAGGTAAAAGAATTGCCGTGGGCAACAAGAAAAGAAGCTCCGCCTGAATCGAATTCAAATGAACCGAAAGCAATTTCTGTCGATGAATTACAAAAAGGAATTGAAATAAAAAAGCCATATGTTATCTCACTACCAGCTGATCCGAAAGGTGTATTCACTGTTTCAAAATCGAGCGGTTCTGGTATTACGGGTATGCATGTTGCACCAAATGAAGAGATAACAGCTTACTTTGATCAATATAGCGGAGAACTCATTTCAAAAACGGACTATCGTGATTATGGCTTATTTGCACAATGGTTCACTTACGGTATCCCGCTTCACGAAGGACATTTATTCGGATGGCCAAATAAAATATTATGCTTACTAACGACATTTTCTTTATTACTTCTCATTTATTACGGAATAAAAATGTGGTTAGCAAGAAAACCGAAAGGAAAATTAGCAGCACCGCCAAAGCAAAGAGATAAGAAAAGCGTACTCGTTTTCTTTATCATGATGGTTATACTAGGCGCTGTCATGCCTTTATTCGGACTATCTGTTTTAGTTATTTTTGCGATTGAACTTCTTATATATGTATTTTCAAAAATACGATCATAATAAAAAGCATTTGTACCCCCGTGTACAAATGCTTTTCATTTACTATTTTCTTTTTTTCTACCACTTATTAAAAAGACAATGTCTACTATAATAATCAATGCAATGATAACTTGAGCCACATAATCCATCGTTGTAGGACCGCCGGCTTTATTCATCATCATATACGTTCCAGTTACAAATGAAATGGAAAGTAGCACGAGTAATGTTACTTCCATATGGTCATATACCCTTTGAAACACTCTCTTCATTTCCACCACCTCTTTCCCATATTATAACAAGAAAACCACTCTACAAGAGTGGTTTTCTTCATCACTGCGCCATTTTCTTTCGGTACAACTTCCCGTTCCAATAGAAGAATCGTGAAGTAAGCCCTCCGTATTTTACAATGCGCCGTGCCATTTTGTGCATATTCTTTTGTGCTGATACTTTTTGGTCTGATAAATAAATACCAAGTAACCCTCGGCTAATAAGACGATGAAACTTCGCATGAGGCAAATCACCAATGCTGTTCTCTGCTTCTTCTACAAAATGTTTCATGCGATCTAATATCGCTTGCTCATTTTCGTAATAACTACAGAAATTCAAATCTCCGCCTATACGGTCTTCTTCTTGATCAATGAAATAATCAAGCAAAATATGAAGTCCTTGTACGTAAGGGAAGTATCCTTGTCTAATTTTCGCAATATCTTCATCATGTAATTCATCATGAAATGCATATGCTACAAGACAGAAGATTCCAAGCGTAGAACCGGCACATGCTGAAAATTCAAACCAGCTCATCTCGGGTAAGTTTTCTTTATGTGCTTCAAACCATGTTTTTAAACGTGGTTCTCTTTCTTCTAACTTCACGTGTTTATGAATTTGTAAATCACAATAATAACAAGCTAGTTCATGAAGAACAGGAGCAATTTTGTCATAGTGCTTCGTTTTCTTTAAAACATCTTGGCACGTTTCAACAAGTTCATCTAAATAACCACCATCATCTTGATCATCACGATAACGATAATAATTACCGCCACCTTCTACTTCAGGTGATAATGCCATTAACATCGATTCATGCAGCGCGGCAAAATCGTTCGGATCAAGCGATGTACTGCGATCACATAAATTATCTAAATAGTCGCTAATCGTTTGATACGCTACGATAAAACGAATACATTCCTCTCGGTGTTCATTTGCTAATAGCGCTAAAATGCCACCGCCCTCGCAATGAAACGTTTTATGCTCAATACTTGCGATTGCCTGACTATGAAGCTCATCATTCGGAATATGGTAGGCACGCTCTTTCCACATCGCTAGCTCATGGTGTACAACCGGAAACACATCACGGTATACTTTCGCCATGAGCGTTATGGGATTACTCGGTACGTTCACTTCTTCCTTCATCTCCTCTATTCATTGTACAAATAATTTACTTATTTGTTTCTATTATGTTATTGATACGTATTTCAGTAAATGACTGAATATAATTCAAAATTTCATCACGCTCATACTCATTTAATAATTCATGATAACAATTAGGCCATTCTTTATATGCCTTATCACTTATTTTAACATTATCAAACCACATGCGGACACGTGTTTTATCTACAAGTTTATCCTCACATGCTTGCATTAGCAAGAGCGGAACATCTGGAAAATCGTTTATTTTCTTATGAGCCATTTCAATAGACTTAATTAATTCACTATACCAACGTACTGATACTTTGCGCAAGAACAATGAATCATTCTCCATCGCATCTCTCACTTCATGATTACGTGTCGACATTTCCACTGTAAGATTCGTTGCAAATTGCAATTTTGGTGCAACAACATTTAATATTTTTGAAGCCGCTCGAAGCGGAGCAGCAGGTGCAGCTAATACGCCTAAACATGGCGAACTTAAAATGATACCATCTATATCTTCTCTCTTCGTTTCTTGCATCATACGAATCACGATAAGACCGCCCATACTATGACCGAATAGAAAAATAGGTACCCGGTATTTTCTAGCTTCTTTCACCCATAATTTAACTTCTTCTATGTATTCATCAAATGAATCAATATGTCCTCTATTTCTCGAAGTCGTTCCATGTGACGGAAGGTCTCCCATCACGACGTGGTAGCCGATATGATTCCACATTTCCGCGACCGCTTCGTAGCGTCCGTGATATTCCATTGCGCCGTGTACAATAACGACTACAGCTTTCGCTTCCTCCGCTTCATAATTCCACATACAGACCTCCTCCATTTCACTCTTTTTCATAATTTGATACACTAAAACTAGTCTCTAGGAAAGGAAGGCTTTACATGATATATCCTTATAAAGAAAAAAACCCCAAAATTTCGAGTAGTGCTTTTATCGCTGACTATGTTACGATTACAGGCGATGTTTCCATTGGTGAAGAAGCAAGTATTTGGTTTAATACAGTCATCCGAGGTGACGTATCACCGACTATAATTGGAGACCGGGTAAATGTACAAGATCAATGTACACTCCACCAAAGCCCTCAGTATCCTCTTATTTTAGAAGATGACGTTACAGTTGGACATCAAGTCATTTTACATAGCTGTCACATTAAAAAAGATGCTTTAATTGGAATGGGATCTATTATATTAGATGGTGCTGAAATTGGTGAAGGAGCCTTTATCGGTGCTGGGAGTCTCGTTTCACAAGGGAAGAAAATTCCACCAAATACGTTAGCGTTCGGTCGCCCAGCGAAAGTCATTCGTGAATTAACAGAAGAAGACCGTAAAGACATGGAACGAATTCGCACACAATACGTTGAAAAAGGTCAATACTATAAATCATTACAAAAATAATTTTCCTGCTGCCATAAGATTGGCAGCTTTTTTCATCCCGATTGGTGAAGGCTAATAATCAGTGGTGGATGAACAGAATCCCCCACTGATTAAAGTTTCACTTTATAAAAACTAACTTTTTCTTTACAAAACATTATTATTCCCTCAACAAAATCTTATTAAAATAGAAGCAAATATCTCCATATATATGTAGATGAGGGAGGAGAATTTTCATGAAGGTCAGTGGATTATATAAACTAGAATGTTACATTTTCAAAGGAATTAATCGCTACTTTGATCAAAAAACATTAAATATCTTTTTCAGCAATATTACTCATATCGGTGGTGCCACTTTCTCCATTGCACTCACACTTTTCTTTTTAATTTTCGCAAAAGGGACTTTGCATCAAGCTGCAATTGCAACTGCTATTTCTTTAGCAATTAGCCATATTCCTGTGCAAATGTTAAAAAGATGGTATCCACGAAAACGTCCTTATTTAACAATTCAGGATGCAAAATATCCAGTCCATCCATTAAAAGACCACTCTTTCCCGTCTGGTCATACAACGGCTGTTTTCTCTGTGTTCATTCCATTTATTTGCTATAATCCAAGCTTACTTGTTTTTCTATTACCGTTAGCATTATGCGTCGGGATTTCTCGCATTTATTTAGGGCTTCACTATCCGTCAGACGTATTCGTCGGTATGTTCCTCGGCACTTGCTCTGGCATCATCTCTTTTTATCAATGCATCCCACTCTTCACGTAAAGGAGCGATATGATGAGAGTCGCCATATTTACCGATACTTTTACACCACAAATCAATGGGGTTGCGAAAACATTAGAGCGATTAACACGTTACTTTCAAAAAGAAAATATCGCCTATTCTGTTTTCGCCCCTCAGCATACCGCTGAAGATAATTTCGTAGCAAATGTGAACAAAATGAGAAGTATCCCGTTAACAATATTATATCCAGAATGCCGCTTTTCTTTTCCTACTCCGCGCATTAAACGGGAACTTCTTACCTTTAAACCTGATATGATTCACATTGCTACACCTTTCAACATGGGACTTTGTGGATTGTATTATGCAAAAAAGTTAAACATTCCAGTTGTCGGTTCTTATCATACTGATTTCGATGCCTATTTACGCTATTACAAAATCGAATTCCTCTCTAATATGCTTTGGAACTATTTAAAATGGTTTCATAGTCATATGCAAAAGAATTTTGTTCCTTCCTCTGAAACATTACATCAACTAAAAAATAAAGGGTTTCAGTCCCTCTCTATTTGGGGACGTGGTGTAGATTGCACACTCTTTCATCCAGCTTATAATACAGAGCTATTCCGAAAAAAATATAATATTACAGCGAAGTATGTCCTTTCCTATGTTGGACGGATTGCTCCTGAAAAAGATATTGATACGTTGCAAGACCTTATCGTTAAATCCGCGCATACTCGAAACGACATTCATTGGCTCATCGCCGGAGATGGTCCTCTAGCAGCAAACTTATGTGAAGCTGTCTCGAAAACAAATGTCACTTTTACTGGCTATTTACAAGGTGAAGATTTAGCTGAAGCATATGCTTGTTCTAACATAATGGTATTTCCATCAGCTACTGAAACGTTTGGAAATGTCGTACTCGAATCACTTGCATGTGGTACCCCTGTCATTGGTGCAAATAGTGGCGGAGTTAAAAATATTATTACAGATGGAAAAACGGGAGTTCTTTGTCCACCAAAAGATGCGGATGCATTTCTATCATCCATTTATTCTTTATTACAAAATAAAGAAAAACTTATACAGATGGGAATAGCAGCTTCGTCTTATGCGAAATCCAAAAGCTGGGATGAGATTTTTCGTGGCTTACTTAATCAATATGAAGAAGTCCTTCAGCACACCACATCAGAATTACTCGCTTAAACACAAAAACTCCCTTCAAAAAAATGAAGGGAGTTTATTACACGAACACAAATTTTAGTTTAATAAATGATACATAAGGTTAAATATCACTTTATTCCTATATTCATTATAGCAAAAATAAACATAACTAAACAGACTTGTAATAAAAACCCATAAAAATTAATATATGGTTATACAGTGTTTTTACTGTATAGTGATTTTAAGAATTCCCCTTAAAATCAGCTTACTCACATACCTTTATACAGCAATTGTTCCCCAATTCTGTATATCAAAAAACCTTTCAATCATTTGAAAGGTTTTTTTGAGCTTGCACATATTCTTCTTTCGTATTTACATTTATAAACCATTCTGCATTTGCTTGTATATCTTCTCCGGCAACATATTTCACATTACATTGTAATAAAAGCTGCCCCATACTTCTTTTTTCTTCTTGAAGTAAAGTATAAATCTTTTCTTTCACACGGTTATGATACGCTGCAAGTAACGGTTGTTTTCTTCCATTAATAATAGGTACAACCGCATCATATTCATTGTTCGTTTGCTCTAATAAAATAGTAAACCACTCATGCGAAACATTTGGCGCATCGCAAGGCATAATAGCGTACCAATCTGCTTCTATATATTCCATTCCTGATACAATTCCAGCAAGTGGACCGTTTCCTTTATAGTGTAGAATATCTTCTATAACAGGAACTTGTACGAATTGCTCTACTCGCTCTTTTATATCAGAATGACTAATGACTACAACCTCTTGGAGCGTCCTTGTCATCACTTTCAAAATATGCTCAATAAACGTACTCCCTTGCCAGCTCGCTAACGCTTTCGGCTCACCAAACCTACTCGACATACCGCCCGCTAATACAATTCCAGCCCATTTACTCATTGGCGATGCAGCTCGAATGTAATATGACCTAACTCCGGTAAAATCAACTTATTCATCGCAAGGCGAACTGCTCCGCTAGATCCTGGCATTGAAAAGACAACTTTTCGCCCAATTGTGCCACCAACCGCTCTACTTAACATTGCACTACTTCCGATATCTTCTAAATAACTAATCATGCGGAACAACTCACCAAATCCGACAATTTCTTTATCTAATAAAGCTGATACAGCTTCAATTGTGACATCACGTTTCGTAATACCTGTACCACCATTTGTTAATACAACATCAACATCTTCCTTATGATAACCAGCTAACACTGCTTGCTGAATACTTTCTTTATCATCTTTTACAATTGCATAAGAAGTCACTGTATGGCCTGCTTCTTTTAACAATTCATGTAATAGTTGTCCGCTCTTATCTGTCTCTTCCGTACGTGTATCGGAAATTGTTACAATCTTGCAACGCACTTCTTTTGGCGCTTGTTTTTTATGTTCATTGACACTCATTTTTCTTCTTCCTTTCTTAAAGACTTTTCTTCATTTTATCATACATACCTTTACACAATTATGTATGAAGACGATGATGCATCATGATACAATATAAGTATAGTAATCCACAAAAAGGAAAATGAAAAACATTCTTTCTTATCCCCCTAGACTTCACATCATTAGCTAACCTTTAACTTTTCTTATATTTTCTACATAGTAGAATTCAGTTTTTAAAATTGCACTACCAAATAAATCGGAGGTCTACCTATTATGGAACTATACAAAAAATTAACAACAACATTCATCCTCTTATTCGTTGCTTCCATCACTGTCGGTTTTTCTCTAAAAGGAGCAATTCCATACGCCACATTAGTAAGTATTATATTCGCAACGCTATTTTTACTAAGCAGTGCCTTTTGCGCGGGTAAAGCACGTCAAATGAAAGGTTGATTGCATATGTTACATAAGAAACGGACCATTTGTAAATCATGTGAAAAAGAAATACAAACATATGAAAAATCACGGATTCATATGCCATTTCCAGCAAGTGGTATGACTAATATGAAAAAATATATTGAGCTAGACGGAGAAGTGTATTGTAAATCATGCATTCAAATTGTAAGTAAAACGAAATAAAAAAAGCTTTGCGCTCACTGCGCAAAGCTTTTTTTCATATATTATAGACCAGCTTGCTCTTTTAAAGTAGCTGCTTTGTCTGTACGTTCCCATGAAAGATCTACATCAGTACGTCCAAAGTGACCGTAAGCTGCTGTTTGTTTGTAAATTGGGCGACGTAAGTCTAGCATTTTAATAATACCAGCTGGGCGAAGATCGAAGTTGTTACGAACTAGTTCTACTAGTACGTCTTCAGATACTTTACCAGTGCCAAATGTATCAACTGAAATTGATACTGGTTGTGCTACGCCAATTGCGTATGCAAGTTGTACTTCTGCTTTGTCAGCAAGTCCAGCTGCTACGATATTTTTCGCAACATAACGAGCTGCATATGCTGCAGAACGGTCAACTTTCGTTGCATCTTTACCAGAGAATGCACCGCCACCGTGGCGAGCGTATCCACCGTAAGTATCAACGATGATTTTACGTCCTGTTAAACCAGCATCACCTTGAGGTCCACCAATTACGAAGCGGCCAGTTGGGTTAATGAAGAATTTCGTTTCTCCATCCATTAATTCTGCTGGAACTACAGCTTTAATTACATGCTCTTTTAAATCGCGATCGATTTCTTCCCATGTAACATCTGGATGATGCTGTGTAGAAATTACAATTGTATCTACACGTACAGGTTTACCATTTTCATCATACTCAATTGTAACTTGCGTTTTTCCATCCGGACGTAAGTATGATAATGTGTCATCTTTACGTACTTCAGTTAAACGGCGAGCTAATTTGTGAGCAAGCGAGATTGGAAGTGGCATTAATTCTTGTGTTTCATTACATGCAAAACCAAACATTAAACCTTGGTCTCCTGCACCAATTGCCTCAATCTCAGCGTCAGTCATTTGACCTTCGCGTGCTTCTAGCGCTTGGTCAACACCCATAGCGATGTCAGCAGATTGCTCATCGATAGATGTTAAAACTGCACAAGTTTCTGCATCGAATCCGTATTTTGCGCGTGTGTAACCAATGCCTTGAATTGTTTCACGAACGATTTTTGGAATGTCTACGTAAGTAGAAGTCGTAATTTCCCCCGCTACCAATACTAAACCAGTTGTTACAGTTGTTTCACAAGCTACACGTGCATTTGCGTCTTTTGATAAGATCGCATCTAAAATTGAATCAGAAATTTGGTCACAAATTTTATCTGGATGTCCTTCAGTTACAGACTCAGATGTGAACAGATGACGTTTTTTTGTCATGTGGTAAACCTCCCTACAGTAATTGTATATATTGTACGGAACTCATCCTTAATTTGCCACAAACTGCGACATACATTTATTCTCCCACACAAGCATACAGAAAAACCTTTCCTACTTAACATAGAGGAAAGGTTTAATTTGCTACTTGCATACTGCTTTTTGCCCTTTGCTCTTATCGTTCGAGACCATTAGCCTCGCACAGGTTTTAGCACCTATTCACATGTATTTACCACTACAAGTGAGGTTGCTGGGCTTCATCGGGCCTGTCCCTCCGCCAGCTCGGGATAAGAGAGTATCCGTCCCAACCTATACTAAAGAAATGATATTCATTTGTCAATTAATATTCACATTTTCCTGAAAGTTTTTCTCAATACGCCTGGAATGAAATATTAATAAGGAAATAATACATTCACACAAACAAAAATAAATAAATAGTATACATTATTTATATAATTGTGTTATACTCTTGATGGGGATTACGAGAAATATTTCATTAAATGAAAAGGATGGTATATAAATATGAGTACTGTGAATGTCCAAATCGGTTTACATGAATTATTGAACGGAAGCAATGCACAGATTCAACTAAGTGTTCCGCAATTAGTGGAAAAAGTATTAATGCGAAATGAAGGGAAATTAACTTCTACTGGTGCAGTTTCTGCTTCAACAGGAAAATACACAGGACGTTCTCCTAAAGATAAATTTATTGTGAAAGAAGCATCGGTTGCTGACAAAATTGCTTGGGGAGCTGTGAACCAACCGATTTCTGAAGAACATTTTAATAAATTATATACTAAAGTTTTAGAATACTTAAAAGAAAAAGAAGAGTTATTCGTCTTCAAAGGATTTGCAGGCGCTGATCGCAACTATCGCCTACCAATTCAAGTTATTAACGAATATGCATGGCACAATCTATTTGTACATCAATTATTTATTCGTCCAACTGAAGAAGAATTAACAACTCATGAATCAGAGTTTACAATTGTTTCTGCACCGAACTTTAAAGCAGATCCAGTAATTGACGGTACAAACTCTGAAGCATTCATCATGGTTTCATTCGAAAAACGTATCGTACTAATTGGTGGTACAGAATACGCTGGAGAAATGAAAAAATCAATCTTCTCTATTATGAACTTCTTACTACCTGAACAAGATATTCTTTCTATGCATTGCTCTGCAAACGTAGGTGAAGAAGGTGACGTAGCACTATTCTTCGGTTTATCTGGAACAGGTAAAACAACTTTATCTGCTGATCCAAACCGTAAATTAATCGGTGATGATGAGCATGGTTGGTCTGATAACGGTGTATTCAATATTGAAGGCGGTTGCTATGCGAAATGTGTAAACCTTTCTCATGAGAAAGAACCACAAATCTTTGATGCAATCAAATTTGGATCTGTTTTAGAAAACGTTGTCATTAATGATCAAACACGCATCGCTGACTATAACGATACTACTTTAACAGAAAATACACGTGCTGCCTACCCTATGCATGCGATTGACAATATCGTGTTGCCAAGTGTTGCAGGACATCCAAATACAATCATTTTCTTAACTGCTGATGCATCTGGCGTATTGCCTCCAATCAGTAAGTTATCAAAAGAACAAGCTATGTACCATTTCTTAAGTGGTTACACTAGTAAACTAGCAGGAACAGAGCGCGGCGTTACATCTCCGCAAGCTACATTCTCAACTTGCTTCGGTTCACCATTCTTACCACTTGATGCATCTCGCTATGCTGAAATGCTTGGTGAAAAAATTGAGAAACACGATGCGAAAGTATTCTTAGTAAACACTGGCTGGACTGGTGGCGAATACGGTGTTGGTAAGCGTATGAACTTAGGTTACACTCGCGCAATGATTCAAGCAGCACTAAGCGGTGAACTTGCAAAAGCTGAAACTGCTAAACATGACATCTTCGGTCTTGAAGTACCTCTTCACGTACCAGGTGTACCTGACGAAGTATTAATGCCTGAACAAACTTGGGCTGATAAAGCTGCTTACAAAACAAAAGCAATTGAACTTGCAAACGAATTCAAAGCTAACTTCAAAAAGTTCGACAGCGTTTCTGAAGCTATTATTAACCTAGGCGGTCCAATCGCTTAAGTTAAAACTTTCTGTTGGAATAACCCTTTACTCATATGAATAAGTGTCGTGTAACCGAAAAGTTTCGCGTACTCACCGACAAAACCCAATGCGGCTTAACGGTTACACACACTTACATAAAAAAGAAGCTTACGTTTTTACGTAAGCTTCTTTCTATCTATTTTTTATACAAGTACGGAGCTAAAAAAGGCTCTAACCGCTTCCAACCATCGCCGGATTCTCTATTCCATCTAAAAAATTCCCAACCACAATCTAGAATTCATATACTTACATTTTCACACATACAAATCACGGATTCAAACACACAAACTATTTCCCTACTTACTACATCCTTCTGTTCTCACACTGTATGGAGCTAAAAAAGTCTCTAACCGCTTCTATCCACCGCTGGATCCTCTATCCCATCTAAAAAGCAGCTTTTATCTTTTTATCTCTTCGTTAATTCTTTCTCATCTTTCATGCTATAGTAGCCTAAATTAACAACAATTAAGAAATAACCGCCCATAATCCCTACTGCAAAAGCCCACATCACCATATAGTGCTCAATTTCGTACATAATAATAGCACCCAAAATAGCAGCGGCAAAACGGTTAAACATACCGAGCGTCGGTGCTTTCGTTTTCTTTACAATGCTATCTCCAAGCTTCTCAATTCGTCTCCCTAAAAGCCAAACACAATACATACTTACGATAAGTCCAATTCCTGCACCTAGAAAATGCGCTGAAAACGGCGTTAACCTCCAGCCTAATAGCAGAATACCTAGTAAATAATACGATTGAATTTTAAACGATCTTAATGACATACTAATCATGCTGTACCCCTCTTCAGTAGTTTTAATCTATCCAACAAAAGCTGTATAACTCATTTCTTTCGAGTTCATACTACTTAAAATTCTCTTCACTCAAATTAAAAACAACATAAACCCAATGTTTATGTTGTTTAAATGTTTTCAGAAAATAATATTATACAAGATTTCGAACATCATATTCTTATAATTTGTGACGTTTTTCCAAACATTTTTCGTCCATTTATGAAAAAAGTGATATCAATCTATGAACATACGGATATGATGTAATAAATACACAAATAAAGGGGGCGTCTAATGATTTATTTTTTAATGGCTCTCATTCATCTCATTGTCCCTGCACTTATTGGACTTTCGCTATATTGGTACACGAAAAATCATAGTATTTTCTACGCTGTCCTCGGTGTTCTCCTTCCAGGTATTATTCTTATCACACTCTTCCGTATTCCATTTTTAAACTTAATTCCACTTATTACTGCTATCTTATTTCTCGTCTTCTTACCAAAAATAAAAAAATAGGAAAGCAGATCATAAGTGATCTGTTTTCCTATTTTGATATAGGTTCCTGTACGGTAGTATGAACTTTTACTTTCTCCAATTTTACAAACCATAGACCAAAGAAAATGATTATCCCACCGATCATTTGTTGTAATGAAATAGATTCATTTGCCCATATAGCTGCAAATAAAACCGCTACAATCGGTGTAATATACATATATACCATCGTATGGGATGCCCCAATTTTTTGAACACCGATATACCACATTACTAAACCAAATACTGTTACAA
>NZ_JAEHBO010000036.1:0-50313 GCF_016483575.1 Bacillus cereus group sp. N12 | reverse complement strand
GTTGAACCAATCGGGCTTTTACGGGCAGTTGATCCCCCACCTAACTTCTTTGCTTCCGCTGAATTTTGAGGTGGGGGTCTTACTGCCCGTTAATGCGGGATAAACGAAAATTATGTAGCTATGCACTCTATACTGAATTAGAAATCGAATTTATCAGCATTTTGATCTACTCGATAATTCTGATTCAAATCATTGTAATGTTAAAAAATCAAATCAACAGCAGAGTAAAGCTAAAACCAACCAGTAAATACCATTATGATCTATATTAACTAGAAAGAAAATTACGCACTTTAAAGTTCCATAGGAACAAAAAAGTGCCCTATATACTATAATTTCTAACTTTTTATATTTACTAAGGTAGTATCCTTTTCTATCATAAAAAAGAGTGTAAAATTATACATTCTTACATACAGTTATAGGATTATTTTTTATCCTAATTAACTAAAAACCATATAACATAAAGTGAAACTTTAATCAGCCCGACCCCCACCTAACTTCTTTGCTTCCGCTGAATTTTGAGGCGGGGTCTTACTGCCTGGCAAATAGCGGGATAACATTCTAAAAAACCTTGCAGAAAAATTCTACAAGGTTTTTGTCTACATATACAAATCAATCATTATATTAAAATAAAAGGGTTTATAATTCATCACAATAATATTAAATATAAGCTGCTTTAAAGGCTTGTTGGACAGCTTGTACTTCTAATGAGTCTTTACCATATAAATTCGTTGCTACACGAATACAAGCTTCTTTTAATTCTTTAAAATCAGAAGTCATATTTAATTCATCTGTATTTGCATAATAAAAAATATCAAACATTTTATCTTCTCCAATGCCATGTACGTTTACTCCATTATGATTTCCACCACTAGCAATTAAATAAGCTACTTTATTAATAATGCTAGAGTTCGTATGTACACCACCATAATCATGGTCAGCATCAATAGGTAAATTGTTATAATGTCTATAATCTTCTGGATATCTAGAAGAGATAGATGATGGGTTTTTCATATCTCTAAATATACGACCTGATTGTTCCCCCATTGTCCAATTGAACTTTCCGTTATTTGCATACTTTTCAACTGCTACTCCTAAAATATCAGATAGAGCCTCATTAATGGCACCAGCTTCTCCTGCGTACTCAAGTCCAGACTCATTTCTTGTAACCGCGTGTGTAAACTCATGTCCTGCCACATCAAATGCTCTAACAATTGGATCTCCGTATACTAGCATAGCCCCATTGCTAAATGCATTAAACCACTGCTTAGGATTCCCTATATTCTTACCATTTGTATTCCAGCCATGAACGACAGAAATTACTTTTTGCCCATTATTATCAAAGCTGTTTCGGCTGTATTTTTCTTGATAAAAATCATATACTTTCGTTGCTAAATAATGTGCACTAACTGCTTTAGGATCTGTAAAATTTGTAGAATTACTTGTTACTAAATCATCCAAATAACCCCATACATTTCTTCTATAATTATTATAATCTTTATAATTCGCAGTATACGTTTCAATTCCCTTACCACGAGAATAATCTGCAAGAGTGTACGTTCCATCACTTCGTTGTGAAATTCCAAATGTACGATTCATACCTAAGTCATCTTTTCCTGTGCCTGTTAATTTAGAAGGATCTTGTGATTTATTTGATGTTGCGGATTGAACAATACTGCTGTCTACTTGTATACCCAATTTTTGAACGAGTTCTTTTAATAGATCCCCAACAAAAGCATCAATTAATACCGTACCAGATACATATTCAGGTGTAGATGCACTAAAAGTAATTTGATATGCGTTTGTAGCTTTATTTGTATTTTCATCTACATATACCACTTGTTTAATTTCTGGTTCTTCAACAAATGTGAGATTATCCCCATAGATTTTAAAAAGCTGCTTCTTTGCATCCTCTTCTGATAGAGTAATAGGTTGTTTCAAATCTTCTTGTTGTTGTAGATCTTGGGCACTATCCCCCGAAACACTCGTAAGGACACCATCATCATTAATATGTGCTGTTAGTTGATATCCGTATACATCACGTCCTTCATATGTTTGTTGAAGACGCACCAATGTAGTACCATCATAAGATTTACGACTTTGCGTAACATTATAATTAACTTTTGATTCCGTGTTAATTTGCTTTGATGATAATGCTTGTTCTGTTTTCCCTTTCAGCGCATCCTTCGCTACATTTTCTGCTGATTTTTGAGAAGGTGCTGTTAAATTACCTGTTCGGAACGTATCCTCCTTTGTTTCCACTTTTAAATCTTCTGTTGCCGCATGTACTCCTCCATAAGGCATAATCGCCGATAACACCACTCCTGTAGTTAAACCTACCTTTACGAAATTCTTCATATTTTTACCCCTTTGTAATCGTATTATTAAATTAAATAAATGTATTTTACAATTTTAAGCTTAGATAAAAATTTTAACTATAGCCAATCGATTTTACATACCTCTATATACATAGGTTAATAGATTGGTTTGCTACTTTTTAGATTCAATTCATTTCTCAAAAATTACTCATTATATAAGCTATCTTTATATTTATTTATATACGTTATTTTTTGTGGTTCTGATAACATATTTATTGCCATCCACACATTCTTTTTCATTTCTAATTTTTGCATTGGTATCTCTTTTAAAAACGGATTGCCTATAATCGCTTCCATTTCTTCATCAATTCTTTGTATAAGATTTTTTTCTGGATTATTTTGCAAATAAGTATTTTTCAATCCCCATTTTGTCATTATAAATTCATTTGTTTTATTCATAGGATTAATAATAGTAGCTTTACTAGTTAATCGTTTTTTTACTTCATCATGATAGATTTTAATTTTATATCCTTCTTTTAGTGGAATGGTATCTTTTACAATCGTTACATTTGTCCCTTCCATTTCCTTCGTATAAATTTTTTCACCTTTCTCATTAAACAACTCTATTGATGCATATTTTTCACCTGCATAATAGCTATGAGGCGTTTTAGTAGTAACCGTAAAAACAGCTCGCTTTTGCTCTAAGTCTGTATTTAATTCGGCAAACTGATCATCTCCTAATCCTAGGAATTGAATCGTTTCATTTACCAAATTGCTCACTTTCATTTCGTTAACATCAATCGTTAGACTATTATCCTTTTCCTTTACATAGGCATAATACGTACTGAAATGGTACATACTATCCGTTTTCCCACCTGAAATCTCAACCGTATAGATTCCATTTGGTACGTCTTGTAAATTGATATCTGCTGTTTCAATTGTTTTTTCTTGAATAACTGTATTCCCTTCTTTTAATTTAATCTTTCCTCCTTTCAATGTATCTATTTCATTTGTATTTAAATGGATATGCAAATTCCCTTTTAACCTAAGTGAAGCAATTTGCTGATTCGTAACTATTTCAAAGTTAGAGTTTATCGGAATATCGGGATCAACTAGAGCTCTCGCCTTAGCTAATTGTGATTCAGGCACTATATACGCTAAAGAAGTAACTGCCGGATAACCTTTCGCCCTATTCATCTCTATTTGTTTATGATTAAGCTTAAAGCCCCATCTTTCAAAAACGGGTGTAAAATCAACTTGTACATTCTCGCTATAATACTGATTCATTAAATCTGGTAAAGAATGTTCACCTTTTTTAAAAGCAGCATTACTAGCTAGTTTTCGATAACCTTGATACATTTTTGCAAAAGCTTCATTGCCAGCTTTTTGTTTCGCCATCGTTAAAAGAATAAGTTTTTGTCGTAAATCTAAGTCATCATAATTTTTATTTTCTTTCATTAAAGCATTGTATAAATTCCGTTCTACCTGTTCCTTCTTCCCAAAATTAAATAACCAACCAACTTGATCTGCTTTTTTGCCGTATTTACTATATTGATATTGAACACCAAATAGATTATTAGAAACTTCTCCTGTAAATATTCCTTGATTATCAAAACCAGCTTGGTATCCATGAGCGATTTCATGTAAAGTTCCCCAACTTAGTTTATCTAACCACATCTTTGTACTATCTGTACTATTGGCTGTCCAATTTGCGCCATAATAGGCACCGCCAGCACCGGATATATCTGCTTTTAAGAAATAACGATTTTGACTTTTTTTATTTTCAACCGTTGAGCCATCTAAACCAATAATTGAATCATACATCGCAAAAATATCCTCATAATATGCAATTAACTCATCCAACGATTGAAAATCTTTTAAAGATCTTACTAACTCTTTATCTTTTTTAGGTACAAATAATTGAAAACTCTCCCCTTGAATTAACGCATACTCCCCATCAAATTGATCCCATGTACTAAAAAATTGAGATACACTTCCTTGTTGTTTATAAATGGGAAGAGGCTTAGTAGCACTTTCATTTCCTATTTGGTACTCAAGTGTAGCGTGCTCTTCACCATACGGAGTATCTATGAAAGGAACTAAAGGCGTATCACCTTGAATCGTAATCCATTCATTTCCTACTTGTATGGATTTTTCATTTTTTGAGTCATTAGACAATAAACGTACTGTTAATTTGTCTTTAAAATTAGGATTCGTTTGTCTTACCTTTAATGGTGTATTTCTCTGCAAAATAAATCCTAAATCTTGTCGATCATGATATTTCCCCTTACTTATTCCTGCTTGAAATATCCACATAGGCTCTTCTAAACTAGTAATTTCTTTGACATTTGTTCGTTCGTCAGCATGTAAGTGTATATTTCCTATGAGGAAAAACATTGTATACACGATGCCTATAACAAGTAACCTTTTCATTTGTACATCTCCTTTTCTATTTTTTTTATATACAAAATACAATAAAACAAATTTCTCCTTCCTCACTTATAATTATGGCCAGTAAGTTATTTATCAGTGTAATTATTATAGTTACATTAATTCATGATTATCAATCATTATATGTATGTAATTTTGCATATACAAATATTTAATGGTAAATTCCGAAATATCGTATAATGATCCAATATTATTTCATACATTATTCAATAAAAAAACACACGAAGCCCCTTAAGTCTTCATGTGTTTTTATCTACATGTTATTACACTTGTGATTGAATTAATTACTAAAATCTTTTTAATCGTGAAAAATCAATTATTTTTAGGCTGATAGCCGTACTTAATCTTTTACGATTTACTCATCCTTTTTGTTCTGTAATATTAAATTTCGAAACCAGTTCCGTTAATTCTTCCACCTTTTCTTTCATTTTGTTGGATTGAATTGATATTTGTTCAATTGATACGGCCTGTGATTGAATTGACTTTACTGTTTGAAGAGTCTCCTTCTTTACTTCTGTTGCAGTTTCAGAAACTAGCGAAAGAGAAGCATTTACTTCTTCTGTACCAGCAGACATCTCTTCTGTCACTGCGGATACTTCTTGAATTTGACCTGTAATTTTATCAATATCTCTCATAATAGACAAGAAAGTTTGCTTCGCTTTGTGAGCAGCTTCTTTTCCTTCTACTGCCTTTTGTTGTCCTTTTTGCATAACATTAACTGTATCTTTGGTATCTTGTTGAATGGATTTTATTAAATGATTAACTTCCTTTGCAGATTCTTTAGATTGCTCAACCAAGTCTCGAACTTCTGCGGCAACCACTGCGAATCCTTTCCCATTCTCTCCAGCACGTGCCGCTTCAATAGCAGCATTTAAGGCAAGAAGTTTCTTTAGCCTCAAACTGCTTTAAAAGATAATCATTTTCCTTACGAATTCCATCCATTTCTCTTATTAATTCGTTCATTCTTTTTTCATCTTTTGATAACATTATTTCCATAAAGTTCATATTAACGTGATAAAAATTAGATTCTACAATCCCAATCCACTCAACTGATAGTAAATTATCCTCATACATATTAGAGGAAGTACTTTTCCCTCTTTCTAATCCCCAAAACCCTATTAGGGATAATACTATACATGCAATACTTAATATAGTTATTAATATGTTTAGTTTTGTACCAACCTTACTGTTTCTTAGTAATTCCAATCATTTTTTATTCTAATATAAAGTTTAAATAATGTATTTTATAATAAGAATCCAAAAATTCATAATTATGAACACACCCCATTAATTCTTGAACTTCTCATCCAAAATATCCACAAATATTGTGGCACCAGGGGAACCAATCATTGATATATAAATTACGCTTCCATACAAGACCAGCCTAAAAATATTTTTCTTATTGCTCATTTTTCTATTTCCTCTCTATCAGAAGTACTCCTAGCACATCACACTTTAAAGAAACGGTGGTATTCCCTCATGCCCATCAAGCTAAGGTAATATACGTTTAATTTCAGGTTAGATTTTTTATTCTTCTGAATATTTAGCGCGATTTTTCAAATAGTTTATATTAAATTTTTGAAAAAAATCTAATTTAGTTGATTTTTATTTAATCTTGGCTTGATAGTGATGGGGCGGTACCATTAGTACTGCCCTAATACGTTACAAATTTTTTATAAAAGGTTGTAACGTCCTACGTTTTTGACCATTCTGTACAACGATAACTTTGGTTTATTGATTTCACTTGTAATCTGGTAACCTAATCTCTGATACAATTTAATGGCAAGTTGGTTCTCTTTCTTTACTGTTAGAGAGCATTTGGCAAAGCCTTGCAGGGAAGCCTGTTCCTCAGCAAACTCAAATAGTCTGGTACCTATCCCCAATCCTCGACTTTCGGGAAATAAGGCGATTGTTCCGATGTGAAACTCGTCATCTTCTCCCTCCTTCAAGGTAATCATGGAATAAAGCATTTTGATATTCCGAATGTTATAAACAAGAAAACCCAACTTTCGGAATGAAAGCAGCTGTTTAAAAGTGGACCAGGAAAGACGATTTAAAACGGGGATGGGATAGCAAGTAATCATCCCTAAAGTTTTCCCGTCCATTTGAGCTTCATAAGCGTATTGATGACTAAAACGGTTGTTCCCCTGCCGCCATAGCTTACAAAATGTCCCTTCGACTGTGTTCTTCTCCTCAGATCCTGCAAGTGGAAACGCCATGTATTCCAATGCCATTATATTTAGCTGGGCGCCGACCATGGATTGTTGAACAGCCTTTACTATAGAGATTTGATTCATTTCCCAGTACTCCTTTTCGCTTTATATATTATTGATGTTAATTATCATGGATTTGTATTAGTTCACTCCCTTCTCAAATCATCCTTAGCTTTGAAACCATAATAAAATGTATTTAAAACAAGCTCTGCAGCAGATTTTTTAGCTACATTTCCTTCATGTACTTGTTCCCAAGTATGGAAAATCAGGGCATAAAGCGTATTCAAAATCCATTCGCTGCTAACCGTTTGCTGAAAGTAACCACGTTGTTGTAACAGCTCAATAACGCGTCGTATAGGTTCCCTCAGCTTCTCTTCGGCTTCACCTAATTCTTTGTTGTTAAATACAGATGCATCATGACCTAGAAAATAGATTTTGTCACCTAAAGGGATTAACTCTTCAATGAGTTCTGGAATATAGTTTTCGCTTCTTTCCTCATCCAGTGGGATCTGGTTTACGGTATCACTTACAAGTTGTATAGCCCGATGGCCCAAGAACAGCATCAATTTCTCTCTGCTTTCGACGTAACGATGGAGTGTAGCAATGCCAATTCCCGCATATTCCGCAATTTCATTCATCGAAGCAGTAGGATTTTCAACAAGTAATATAGTAGCCGAATCAAGAATTGCGTTAAATCTCGCTTCCTTTAACGTTGATAAGTCTTTCTTCATCGTCAATCTCTCCCTTTTTCTATATAAAGTCGTCATTTTTTGATAGATAAATATATCATTTGATAACATGATAAACAATCTCAAACAAAGTGTCCAGCTGCTAAATTTAGCTTTTCCAAAAGAATTATATTACTGAAACTGATAGTACTTTGAATGTTTTATTTTTATTATGTAGATGAAGATGAAGAAATTAATTTTTTGATGTAATACATACAAAAACCAAAGGAAATGGTACGATTCGCTTTCTTAGTAGAGAAAACAATTACATTAGCTGGGTTTTTTAAGCTATTTTTCACGATGTTCCCTTGTGATATTTTTATTTTTTTCACTAATATGGTTATCCTTCTTGCTAATTTTTCCAGCATTTTTTCATGAAGAATTAATAATTACAGTAATTTTTCTACTTTTATTGAATCCATTTGTACTTCATTTAATTACTGAATATTTTATAATGAAGGTACTTTCTGCATAAAGTTATCGGTTTACTTTAAAATTCACTTCTGGGTATTTGGTCATGAGCCCTTTAAGGGTTGAGCCATCATCCTTCTGTTTTACATACTGGTCAAAAAATGCCAAGCTGAATTCGTTGATAACGCGATGAACTTCCTTTGGATTTTCACCTGGGCTCTGCAACAGAGGGGAGAACAAATGTAAATCAGTGAAGCTTGTATGATCTGTATGAGGAATGACCATTGACATACCACCGCCAGCTAACCCACGTCCATATCGCTCCCTCACTTTATCGGGATCTGCTTCATCAGGCTCTACTGCACTCATGAGCAGAAATGGTTTTCCAATCCCACTTTCAGGTAAAATTTCCCCATACAAAGCGCCATCCATATTGATAGCTGCTTTAACACGAGAATCTTTTGCAAGTATTTGTGCTGCGGTAGCTCCACCATAAGAGTGCCCAAACATTCCAATTCGTGAGGTATCAAGCCTTCCTGTAAAGAAGCCGGCCTCATCGTTTTGGTTAAGTTTCTCTATCTGATTAAGCACAAAGGTGACATCTTCCTCCCATAATTTTATGTGGCTATCCCCTTCGTCATCAGTTAAATTGAAGGGCTGTACGTAAGCAGTTCGACCATCTGGAAAGACGGTAGCTGCAGTATCAAAAGTATGATCGATACTTAGAACAATATATCCTTGACTAGCCAACTCCTCAACTTCAAACGTGTTTTGATTACGAAAACCATTAAAACCATGAGAGAAAAGTAATATGGGATATTGATTCTCTGAGTCTGAGAGTTGTAAATCCATAAACGAATGAGATTTTACCAATTCCAAGTGGCTGAATGCAAATGCAGGAATAGACAATGTTTTTTCCAATCCCTTGGAGAGCTCATTTATGTTACGAATATAAGGTTCTTGATCCCCCTTGCTTTTTTCAGCTGCAGGATACCAAATTTGCACCATCAGTTCGCGTCGATCAGTTGGATTTTTCGAATATGGTTCATTTCTTTGATGATCAATCCAATGATATAGCTTCGTACCGACCCTATGTGGACCAGTTGGTTCTTCAAATGAAAATACTGGCATAAGTAAGGGTAGCGCAACTGCTACAGACAAATAGATGCACAACAACAAAGTCTTAACTATAAATATCCCCCGGCTTCTAAAGCCCTTTTTCCGTCCAGCTAATAAATAGCATAAAATTAAGATAACTGGGGATACATATGTCGGAATCATCTGCCATCTAAAACCTTCTGACAATAGCTGAACTGTAACCATTACAATAGCAACCAAAGTAGCTAATTTAGACCATTTTTTCGTTTCCCCGGCTACAAACAGTATCCAACTCAATAGACTAAAATTCACAACTATCAAAACGACTTCCCAGAAATTCATTGGCCTATCTCCTTTAAATGCATTTTACTTCTAAATTAAAGAGGTAGTTTTCAGTCTCAGCAAAAACAGATGAAACACCTATATAGTTGCACCAATTATGCTTAATAATCGTTTCATCCACTATACTCCTTTCTTCAAATTAAAAACTTAAAATGCCCAGCTACCTTTACGGAAAATTGGCTCTACAGTTCCATCTGGTAGAATACCGTCGACGTCCATCTCACTGCTGCCAATCATAAAGTCCTCATGTATTACTGAACTATTTGCACCTAACGTTTCAAGCTGATCGTTATCTAAATCCCTTCCACCCTCTAAGCAAGTTGGATAAGCTTTACCAATCGCTAAATGGTTCGAGGCATTTTCATCAAACAATGTATTAAAATATAAAATCCCCGATGCTGAAATTGGCGATAGATGTGGTACAAGTGCTACCTCACCTAAATAGCAGGCGCCTTCATCCACATTAATAAGCTCCTGTAATAAACCATGTCCTATCTGTGCTTCAGCTTTAATAATTTTTCCTTCTTCAAATGTCAGTTTAAAACCGTCGATAATATTCCCTTGATAAACTAATGGTTTTGTATTGCTTACATAGCCATTTACACCTTGTTTCATCGGTAACGTATAAACCTCTTCTGTCGGCATATTAGCCATAAAGATAGTATCATCTGGCGTTTTACCACCTCCAGTAATCCATTTATGCTGTGGCGCTAATGCAATTGTTAAATCAGTACCTGGCGCTGTATAGTGAAGCATCGCATATTTTTTATTGTTTAATAGGACCGCACGAGATTCTAAATTTGTTACATGTTCACGCCATTTTTCAACCGCATTTCCTTCACCGATACGAACAGCTTTAAAAATAGCCTCCCATAATGCTGGTACTTGATCCTCAGCTGCTAAATTCGGGAACACCTTCGATGCCCACTTTGATGAAGGAACTGCTACCATCGACCAAGCTATTAAATCCTTCATTACGGCGTTGCGATTGTTTCCTAGAGCAGCTCCTGATACCTTTTGATAGGTAGCTAGACGATCAGCTGAAATACCTGTAAATCTATCGGGGTCTGTAGCATCTATTATTAATAGTGCGCCATTACGTTCAATCAGCTCATCATTCATTTTGACTATCCATTCTGGGAAACGATTAAATTCTTCATCTGAGGCATGATCAAAGTAAGCACGATCCATTTCCTCATCCGAAAAATTAACATGAACACGCCCAGCCCCAGCCTTATAAGCCTCTTTCACAACTATACGGACGAAATCCAATGCATCCACTGATGTATTGACTAATAAGTATTGCCCTGGTTGAATATTGACACCAATTTTTACCGTAAGTTCTGCATATGCTTGTAATTTTTCTTCAAAAGTCATATTATTTACCTCACTTTTGTCCAATTGTTTTTGAATTCACTTCACAAGCTTGCCTTCATACCATACTTTCTGAACAGGTTTTCCAGGATTTTCTCTTGTCTATTTTTTACGTTTTTCATCAAGACATGATAACAACTTAGACAGAAATATATTTCAATGAGTTTCGATGTTTTTACCAAATAATCTAATACAAGGTTATCAAGCACTACATAAAGTTATAGCGTTCTTTATTATGAAGGCTCACTCATTTCTTTCCAATCATTTCAATGCTGCTGCACCTAAATGCTTCCCATCAATGGGGCGTTTAACAATCTCAATCACACCTTTCTTTGTATAAAGTTGTTTTTGATAGATAATTCTATCATTTAATACAAATATAAATCATTCTAAATGAATTTTCAAGCAATTAAATTTATTTTTTTAAATTTTTGGTAGCAACCTATGTAAAACTGGATTCTAACAAAGGCAGCGATAACGGTAAAATCTTTATGCATAAATGGATAAGAAATTACTGCTAAATATTAACGAGCCGATGTACTCTTAACTGGGTAAAAATCGGCTTTTTTATGTCAAAACTTTCTTAGCATATACTTTCGTTAAAATGTGGGCGGTACCCCATGCCCATCAAGCTAACATTTTGAAGTGCCGCCTAAAACAAAGAAATGTACAACTTCACGCGAAATTGTACATTTCTTTGCTTTGGGTGTTATAAAATTCTTAAGTTGATGGATATGTTGTATTCCCTGTAATCCCAAAAAAAATGAGGAAAGACATATGACATATGTCTTTCCTCTAAAATTGTAATACTCAATATGCTCTTGGCTCTATTTAATTTTCTAATTAAATCTTTACATACTTTTCTTTATAATATTTCCTAACTCTGTCCAAGTTGTAATACGCGGGATATTGAGATGTTGATTGTAAGAAGTAGTTTTTGCATACACATTTATCGGTTTTCCTATTAATGTTTCTAAGACAGCCGGCTTATCATCAAAGAAATAGTTTAATTTCATTTCTTGTATGAAGTGTATTTTTTCTTCATCCTTCATTCCATAGAAAAAGCGATCTTCATGTACCGGAAAACCTTTTTCTATTAACCATTTTTTTGTTTGCTCTCCATGCTCTTTAGGTCGCGCCGTTATATAGTAAATTTCATGTCCCTGTCTTTCTAATTCTTGCAATGTCTCTACTGCATACGGAAACGGTGAACAAGAAGTATAATAAATCTCATCCAGCAAACTATTCCACATATGACTACCTTCCTCCGAAGTCATGCCAAATGCTTCATGAATTTCAATTGTTTTTAAAGAATGAAATACATCCAATCCTACTTTTTTGTTTAATTTTTTATTATATAAATGAAAAGCATGCTGCCTCAAATCAATTAATGTATCATCGATATCAAATCCAAACTTCACTCTCCATCGCTCCTTTCTGCAATCCATTTATCGGAAAATATAAGTAGCTTTTTTTCTCCTTATTTCTCATCTTTCCGATATTCTGGATAACCAATAAATCTATAATCTTTTCCAACCTGGGTAAATGATATATCCTTAAATTCAATTGCATCTTGCATTTTAGTAATACCAGTCCCCTCTACAAAGCTAGGCGCCAATCTGCCCCCAATAATTTTAGGTGCGAAATATAAAATAAGTTTATCCATCAATTCATTTTCAATAAACGAAGCATTTACCTCTCCACCACCTTCAATAAGCAGGGAGGAAACTCCTTTTTGCCCTAAAACATCAAGCATTTCATATAAGTTTATATGCTTTTCTCCGCTAGTAACAAATACTTTGACTCCTGCATTTTCTAATGCCTTCCTTTTTTCCGCTGCATGATTACTTGTTGTAAATATCCAGGTAGGAGCTTCTCCATCTGTAACAACGTGAGCTTCCATTGGTATGCGTAATGTTGAGTCCAAAATTACTCGAATTGGATTTCGCCCATTTGGAATACGAGTTGTCAATGATGGATTATCCTTTTGTACAGTATTCGCTCCTACTAAAATAGCTGCATTTTCATTTCGTATTTGGTGTACTTCCTGTCTTGCTTCTGTAGATGTGATCCACTTACTATCCGATAAAGAAGTAGCAATTTTCCCATCTAATGTAACACCCGATTTAATCGTTACAAATGGGCGCTTTGTCATAATATATTTATTAAAGACTTCATTCATCTTTTTAGATTCTTCTTCACACACTCCTACAAGTACTTCAATACCAGCATCTTGCAGAATTTTAATTCCACGTCCAGAAACAATTGGATTTGGATCAAGTGTAGCAACTATTACTCTCTTAATTCCTGCTTGTACAATTGCTTCTGCACAAGGCCCTGTTCTTCCATGATGAGAACAAGGTTCAAGAGTTACATAGATTGTACCACCACGTGCTTGTTCTCCCGCCATACGTATCGCATGTATTTCGGCATGTGGTTCTCCGGCCTTCATATGTGCTCCGATCCCTACAATTCGATTATCATTTACAATTACAGATCCAACCAGTGGATTTGGAGTGGTTTGTCCCTTCATAGCCTTGGCATTTTCTAGTGCTAACTTCATATACAATTCATGCTCAAGCATGTAAGTGTCCCCCTTCAAAATGTCCAGAACGTTGAATCTTCGTTTGCAAATATTTCTCATTAAACTCTGAGACATCACCCCATAACGGTTCACGACTCGTAACATTTAATCCAGCTTTTTGTAACGCTTCTAATTTTTTCGGATTATTTGTAATAAGTTTTACAGGTTTTGAGCGTAGCGCTTTTAACACTTCAATTGTATCATCATAGTTTCGAACATCATCTTCAAAACCTAGGTTTAGATTAGCTTCTACTGTATCTAACCCATTTTCTTGCAAGAGGTACGTCATCGCTTTACTAAACAAGCCAATCCCTCTTCCTTCATGATTCGCTAAGTAAAATAAAGCACCTGAACCATGTTCTGTAATCATTTGTAAAGACTGCTTTAATTGGAATCCACAATCACAACGTTTACTACCAAAGATATCACCCGTGTGACAAATACTATGCATACGAATTAGGGCATCTTCAGAATTCTCAAAATCACCATATACAAGCACACTAGATTGTTGCATATCAGCTAAATTAATAGATGAAAGTTTTTCAATAATTCCTTCTACACTATTTGTAACCTCACTACATTGCAACCAAGAATACCATTGGAAAACTTTAGTCTCCCCATATAAATTAATTGGCAATTTGATAGGACCTACTAAATAAATATCCTTTCCATCTTGATGTATAAATTTAATTTTATCTTCTAACATATGAATTGTATCTGTTGTAACCATTAAGTACCTCCAAGTATAGAGAATCTCTAAAAAATTCCCTTCCATCGTTATATTTTTTATTGTTTAACTTACACAACGTAAGTGTTTTTACAGATGATATTCTTTTTTCTCTCAGCTTATATGCAATATGTATCATTACAACTTTGGCCATTTAAAGAAAAGAACTTCAGTTACATAAAACAACTTAGTTACTTTATGTAAGTGAGTATACAATCGTAATTAATTTACGTCAAGTAATTAATTATAAAAACATTTGTTACTAATAGTAAGATGTTATATAATTTGTTTTAGGAGGTGAAGGAAAATGAATGATTCTACATTATGCCCTCGCTTTGAAAAAGGAATGAAATTCTTTAGTCAACGATGGACAGCACTAATTATTTACCAACTTTTCTCTGGATCTCAGCGCTTTTGTACGCTTGAATCTTCTCTTCCTGTTAGCGGAAGATTACTTTCAGAAAGATTGAAAGAATTAGAACTAGAAGGAATTGTCGAACGTAAAGTCTTTCCTGAGACACCAGTTCGTATAGAATATTCTTTAACTCAAAAAGGATTTGCTTTAGAAACTATTATTCGCGGAATAGAAGAATGGTCACAGGAATGGATAGAACTTGAGGAATAGTATAAAAGCTTTTTCGTATATAGTTTTAAGTAATCAAATTACAAATACCTATGATTAAAACGCTAGTTTTTCAAGCATTTATGAAAACTTAGCGTTTTTAATAAATAAAACAAGGTGATCAAAACGATAACCTTGTTCCTTTAAAGATTAAAATTATATTTTCAACGCCTTTTATTCATACATACTCGATTAATAAAAAGAACGAATAAACTTTTTTTGACGAAACAGTTTTATTTTCACAATACAGTTAGCTTCCCTCGCTATTTGCGGACAGTAAGACACTACTAATTAAAGTTTCACTTTATTACTTATGAAATTTCACACGCTCTTCAAGCGGTTGAAATTCTTTTTCTCCTGGTGCAGCTGTTGGATTACCAAATGGCATTTGTGCAATTAATTTCCAATTGGCAGGAACATTCCATTCTTGTTTTACCTCATCGTCGATTAATGGATTATAATGTTGTAAAGATGCCCCTAATCCCTCTGCTTCTAATCCCGTCCACACGACTAATTGGTGCATACCTGATGCTTGGTGTGACCAAATTGGGAAGTTTTCAGCATATGCAGCAAATTTTTCTTGAAGCGATTTCACTATTGCCTCATCTTCAAAGAATAGCACTGTTCCATAACCAGCTTTAAAGGAATCCATTTTTTGTTGCGTTCCTGAAAAATCTCCATCTCCAACTACTTTTCTTAATGTTTCAGTTGTAATATCCCATAATTTATCATGAGCTTCACCAAATAATACAACTACTCGCGCAGTTTGAGAATTGAAAGCGGATGGAGTATATTTCACAGCAAACTCCACGATTTCTTTAATTTTTTCATCTGATACTTGTACCTCTTTATTAATTCCATAGTAAGTACGTCTTTCTTTCAGTGCAGTATAAAAATCTTTTGTCATAACGTCATCTCCTCCTAAGTTCTAATATCCTTCAAAAAATACATCTCGAAGATAATATGCGTTTAAATTCTTTCATTTTTTAATGATTGAACTCCATAACATCAATTACCAATCATTCTGAACCTAAACACACTGCTTCCTTCAGTTGACCTAAAAAACGTCTTATAACATCATTCATAAAATCTAATCATCATTCGGTACTATTTTATCCATTCTCTATTAATGTATCCTGTTTGTTTCATATTTACACAAATATGAATTTAATCACCAAAGATAATAGCGTTAAATTGACTCATTATTATAGTCAATAAAAAAGCCAGGAAGCGTTTATAACACATTACCTGGCTTAATACATTTTAATTTTAAATTCAGCTAAGCATTCTTAACGAATAGTAGTTAAAACTATACCCGTCACTTATTTAATGATTAACATCTCATAAGGATGTTGTTCCATAAATCTGTTCTCCCAAGGAATCTCTAATGACGCCCAATTTGAACCACCATCTACTGACTGATACACTCCTTTATTGCTAAACAGATAGAACGTCCCATCACTTGTTGCCTTTAATACTGGTATGATTGTGCCTTTGGGAGTTGGTAAACCTGCATTCATTTCTGCCCAAGGCTGATCTTTTTCTTTCTTATAAATATATGATTCACAATTTCCATTATTGTAATCATGTGCTACGTGTGGATTTGACGATGTCGCAATAATAATATTTTCCGGATCATTAGGATTAACTGCCATTTGATATGCGTAATGATGCTTTAGCCCACTACAAATATAGTTCCAAGTTTTACCTCCATCACAGCTCTCCGCATACTCGTGACCTGGTTCTTTCAAGAATGAATCACCTAAAACCCCGTATAAGCGATTCGGTGCATTGCGATGTGATTTAAGAACGTGAATATCTTGAGGATAATTCCCCTCTTTTTCCTCAGTCCATGTCATACCGCCATCTACACTTTTAATTAATCCCCCAACCTCAATAGTCGTATAAATGGTTTCTGGATTATTAGCATCAATTTCAATGTATTTTACATGGTGTGTATATGTTCGTTGAGGAAAGAACCATGATGAATACGATGGCATTTGTCGATAATCCGTTAGCAATTCAAAACTGTCTCCTCCATTTTTGGATACAAACATTGCGCTCGGTTCAGTTCCTACATATACGATCCCGTTACCGTTATCACCCTTCGCTGGAGATACAGAAACTGCTGTAATAGCTCTCATATAAATAGCATTGGCTGGGAACACTTCACCAAAGGAAGGTAACGTACCAATCACTTCCCATGAACTTCCTCCATCTTTACTTCTCCATAATCCCCTATCAAAAGTACCACAATATATTCTTTCTTGGTCGTATGGATCTGAAGCTAAAGCAACTGGATTAACACCTACAAACTGCGAATGGACACTCCATGTTGAATCTTTTCTTTCTGCAATTACAAGTTCTCTATCAAACGCTAATATGAATTTTTCCATAGCTAAAATCTCCTCGTTTCATGAATTTCCTACTATATTATTTAAATTTTAAGCATTACAAGTTAAGAGGCTCCATTTACATGCTATAGCATGTAAACGGTAAATTTTATACGCAATATGTGATTAAAAACTTACATTATATCATTTGTTAACTTCACATCAGTACGATGAACAAGATGTCCTGTTAACTCATATAAGTCTATATGCCCCCTCCAAATAAATTATAATTTGCATGCTATAGCATACATAATATAGAATGCATTATTTTATGTCAAACTTTAATACTGTTAATCAGTTCTTTAGATCGCCTAAAGCAATTTAAGAGTCATAATATAAACAGAAACATTTTATTGAATAAAAAATAAAAAAAGAGTGCAATTTGCACTCTTTTTACTCATTTCTATTAGAAATCAAAGTTATCAGGATCTGGACCAACGCGGTGATTTTGATTTAATGCATCGATTTTTTCCATATCTTCTTTCGTTAATTCAAAGTTAAATACATCAGCATTTGCAATGATGCGGTTCTCTTTCGTTGATTTCGGAATTGTAATCACTCCATTTTGAAGATCCCAACGTAAAATCACTTGCGCTGTTGTTTTACCATGTTTCTCAGCAATTTCTTGTAATGTTTCATTATCTAATAATTGACCTTGCATTAGTGGTGACCATGCTTCCATTTGAATACCTTGTTCTTTACAGAAAGCTTGTAATTCTTTTTGTGTTAAACGAGGATGGTATTCTACTTGGTTGATCATTGGCTTAATTTCTGCGTCTTTTATTACATCTTGCAGATGATGGATTTGGAAATTACTTACGCCAATTGCACGTACACGCTTTTCTTTATAAAGTGTTTCTAACGCTCTCCACGTATCTTTATATTTCCCTTCTACAGGCCAGTGAACAAGATATAAATCTAAATAATCTAGTTTTAATTTTTTTAAACTCTCTTCGTATGCAGCAATTGTTTCTTCATATCCTTGATCTGCGTTCCATACTTTTGAAGTAATAAATAATTCTTCTCTTGAAATACCAGTTGCTTCAATACCGGCACGAATTCCTTCACCTACAGCTGTTTCATTTCCGTAAATTGCAGCTGTATCGATGCTACGGTATCCTGCTTTAATCGCTGATTTAATTGCTTCTACAAGTTCTGGTCCTTCTTCTACTTTAAATACACCTAAACCGAACCAAGGCATTTCTACACCATTATTTAATACTGTTTTATTTTGTAAGTTTTTCATTTTATTTTCTCTCCTTTTATTTTACTTGATCTCTTTTTTCTAATGTCATACTCCATGCTGTTAAAATAACAGCACCTACTACCATAATGCCGCCTACCCAAGCTGTATGAATTAACCCTAACGAGTTCGTTACAATACCGCCTAAATAAGCACCAAGAGCAATCCCAGCATTAAACGCTGCAATATTAATTGCCGATGCAACATCGACAGCACTCGGTACAAATCGTTCAGCTAACATTACGACATATACTTGTAACCCTGGAACATTCATAAATGCGAATAGCCCCATTAAAATAATTGTGATTAACCCAGCTACCTTAAATGGTGCCGTAAATGTTAAAACAAATAATATAATCGCTTGAATAAAGAACATGTAGAATAGCGCTCGAATTGGATTATGATTGGATAATTTTCCACCAATCACATTCCCTATCGCAATGGCGATTCCATACACTAATAAAATGATCGTAACCGTATTAGCTTTAAATCCTGTTACTTCTTGTAATAACGGAGATAAATACGTAAATGTTACGAATGTACCGCCGTATCCAAGTGCAGTAATGATGAAAACAAGTAACAGTCTTCCATTCGTAATCAGTTTAAATTGATCACGGAATGATACAGACGAACCTTTTTTCATATTAGATGGAATGAGAATACTATTAGCGATTAAAGCAATAATTCCAATTACCACAATTGCTAAAAATGATGTTCTCCAGCCAAATTGTTGACCGATAAACGTTCCAATTGGTGCACCTGTAATAGTTGCAACTGTTACACCAGTAAACATAATCGCAATCGCGCTAGCACGTTTATTTTCTGGTACAAGTGCCGCAGCAATCGTTGAACCAATTGACATAAACACACCATGCGAAAGCGCAGACACAATTCTCGCAATAAGTAATACAGTGAAGCTTGTTGCGACAGCTGCAATTCCGTTACCAATAATGAAAATAATCATAATCCACATTAATAACGTTTTTCGTGACATATTAGCTGTTAACGACGTTAATACTGGAGCACCAAATGCTACGCCTAACGCATATAAAGAAACGGTTAAACCAGCTGTTGTCACCGACACATGTAAATCTTCCGAAATAGATGGTAATAAACCGACACTAACAAATTCAGTTGTCCCAATCCCGAACGCACTAATCGCTAGCGCTAATAACGCAAATATACTTCTTCGATTCGTCTGAACTTCTGAAGACGATGCTGTATATGAATTCAATTGAGTTTCCCCTCTCCCCTACAATTCCTATCATAATAGTGCGATAAAAAGGCCCTTTTATCTTTCAAAAAATATATTTTATCTCTACAAACGCTATTATGAATGGTTTCATTCTCTTTTTAAAGAACGCACTTTAAAGTACTGTAGGCACTTTTTAGTACCGTACTTCTCATTTCTCACTCCGCTCTTACAAATACTATTATGAAATGTATTTAACATAATTAACAGTACGTACTTTAAAGTGCTGTAGGTACTAAAAGTAACATAGTTAGTTACTAGTACCGTAAAGCTTGTTTCTCTCTTACATGTGCTATTATGCATTATATTGATCCTAATAAAAAGTACGTACTTTAAAGTACTATAGGTACTAAAAAGTAACATTTACATAACCTAGCTTATTTTGCTCAAAAATTGACATCTACATTCAACGAAGAAGGGTTTCATATAAAGAAATACACTCTTCCAGTAGAGGTGACTTTAGAGGATATTACTTGAAAATGTAAAAGATCATATTCATTACCGCAGACAAATAAAAAAAGGCAGAAACGAACAGAAATATGTTCATTTTTGCCTTTTTTATTTAATCATTAAAATGTACGACTTTTAGAAAGAAAGTCTTTATCGGCTCCTGTTACACCGCTTTGTCCCCAGTTTCCTGGAATCATTTCACGAATAAGAATTAGCACTTTATCCAAAGGTGCATGTGTATATTTAGAGGTTAATTGTGTAAGTTCGTTTACCCACTTATCCTTTGTCTCTTGATCAAATGTATTCCATATATCAATCTTAATGATACCCATTCCATCAACGTTACTATCCGGTGTACCATAAGACCCTTTTGTTTCCCAATTGGACACCCTACTTTTCTCAGAAAAGGTAGCATCACTTGCTACAGCTCCAGCTTTCCCCCAATTTTCTTTCTCAAGTTCCGTGATTAACACTTGAATTTTGTCAGGGACAATTTTTAATCGTTTTATTGTAAGTTCCGTTACATTATAAATGAATTCCTTCTTTTCTTCTGTTGACATGGTTGGCCAAGTATTTAGTTCAATTAATGGCATAGTATTGCCCCCTAAAATTAATTATTTATTCATTAACTACAACGATTAGTTCAAATGATTTTTAACTGCTCTTACTACCAATTCGTGATCTTCTTCTGGTGGTAATCCTGAAACTGTTATCATTCCAATAACCCCTACGTTTTTTATTCTGATAGGAAAACATCCACCAAACGCAGCGTATTCCGAAGTATCTAAAAGATATTTTTCATTATATGAGACTCCAGTTATTTCACTTTGTATCTGCATATAATATGAGCTACGGTCATGCAGGGAAACGACTCGTTTTTTACGCTCAATCCATTTCGTATTTTCCTCATTTGTCCCTGTCATCTTGAAATGAAATAATTGCACACCATTTTTCGTTATATCAACAGCAATCAATTTCCCCTCTCGCTTTGCTGTTTCAACGATAAATAAGCCTAGTTGCAAGGCATCTTCATTTGTAAAAGAGGTAAATTGAAGTGTTTCTTCCTCTTTTACAATTTGTTTACTTATTTCATTCAAATTTGAATTAGTCATATCTTTAACCTCCATAATCGTGTTATGCCACTCTGGTATTTCGGGCAATTATTGAATTCTAAAGTATCAACTTTCAATCAATCTGAATCTAAATAAACTGCTGTAACATCAAGTAGCTAGTACCGTAAAGCTTATTTTCTTCTTACTGGTGCTATTATGAATGATATTCAAAGTTATAAAAAGTACGCACTTTAAAGTGCTATAGGTACTTTAAAGTACTATTTTACTTATCCCTATCTTACAGAGACTATTATGAAATATATTTAACATCTTAAAAATGTATGTACTAAAGAATAATATTTTTCATATCAAACTTTTTTGCTCAATGGCTGTAATTTAAATTCATCAAATTTTTGTATCAAGACAAACGAAAAATAAAAGAATCTAGCGGATACTAGATTCTTTTCTGATTAAAAAACACTCTTATATTTCTCGTGTGTTGTTACAAAAGACATAGAATAGAACTTCTACTAAAAGCTCATTTTAATTACAGTAAAAGATTGGTGAAACGAATACATTACACCACCTAAAAATAGGAGGCAACAAAAATGGGTGAAAAAACAGCAAGCTTTTCACAAGTAAATCACGTCGGAATTACAGTAAGTAATTTAGAAAAATCTATCGTTTTTTACGAAGCATTAACAGGTAAGAAAGTATCAAACATCGATGAAATTGGCGGAAAGAGAATGGCGCAAACTCAAGGACTTGAAGATACTCGTATTAAATACGCCAACCTTCACTTAGACAATTTGAATATCGATATTCTAGAATACGTTGTCCCTAAATCAGATAAAGCATCTTACTCAAATGATCAAATTAGTGCGATGCATCTTTGTTTTGAAGTAGAAGATATCGATGCTGCTGTAGAACGTCTAAAAGCAATTGGAGTAGAACCAGATGGAGATCCAATTGTCTTTCAAGAAGAAGACGGCTTGAAATCTGGATTTGGTACAGGCGTTGCCTACTTCCGTGATCCAGATGGTACTAATTTAGAACTAATTGCTCCAAAAGGTCCATTCAGACGTGAATAATTAAAATATATTAATACCGAAAAAGCCACCTAATATATGAAAGGTGGCTTTTTGTCGCTAAGTTGATAGATTGAATAAAAAAGGACAAACTCTCCAACTTGAGAAGTTTGTCCAAAAAGTTTTTCGTGTCCACTATTTTCACACTAAAACTAACAATCGTGAATTAGAATAATGACTTAATACTTGCTAAAACAGTAAGTACACCTACAATAATAACAAATACGTTACTCATTTTCCCTTTGTATTTAGCTAGTACTGGTACTTTATTGATTGCATACATCGGTAATAGACATAAGATAGCAGCAACTAATGGACCGCTTAGAGAATCAATAAGTCCAAGAATACTTGGATTTGTATAAGCAACAAACCAGCATGATAATACAACAAAAGTAAGGACGATTGTCTTAATTGTTTTTTCTTCTATATCTTTTCCACGTGATTTACCGAACTTAATAATCATGTCACGCATTACTTCAAATGCTCCGATATAATGGCCAAGGAAAGATTTTGTAATAGCCACAAAAGCAATGATTGGAGCTGCAATCGTGATTACAGGTGAATTAAGCTCATTAGCAAGATATGAAAGGATTGATAAGTTTTGCTCTTTTGCCATTTTTAAATCCTCTGGAGTCAAGCTTAATGTACTACTCCAAACGAAGAACATAACTACAGCGAATGTCATGATATAACAAACTTTTTGTATTTGCGCACATTTAGCATCAGTAGCTTCTATTCCATACGTAGCTCTCTGTTTCACAACAAATGATGAAATCATAGGTGAATGATTAAATGAGAATACGATGATTGGTAGAATCATTAATATCGTTCCAAAATAGCCTGTACCTGTTGAAGCAGTAGAAACAGCTGAAAAACTAAGCATTGACGTATTCCACTGTGGAATTAAAGATATTGCGATAAAAAGTAGAGAAGCTATGAAAGGATACACTAGCATACTCATTACCTTTACAGTAATATCTTGACCAAAATTCAGTATAGCGATAAGACCAAGAACTAATACAAGTGATAAAATAGCCCTTGGAGGTTCTGGCATGTGCAATTGATGCACGATAAAACTACTTGCAGTATTTGTAAGCGCAACCGAATACATTAGTACGATTGTATAAATTGAACCGAAATATACGATGTTAAAAATGATACTCGCTTTATTTCCGAAATACTCTCTAATTGTACCTGTGATCCCCTCATCAGCAGAATTAGAAGCGTATATCATTTTAGCAAGTGCCCTATGTGAGTAATACATAACTGGATATGCAAGCAATGTAATTAGTAGTAATGATAATAAACCACCTGAACCTGCATTAATCGGTAAAAAGAGCACCCCTGCTCCAATTGCAGTTCCAAATAGGCTCAATGCCCATGTAGTATCCTGCTTATGCCACTTTTTCGGATCTGCATATTGCTCATTTTTTAGTGCGGTATTTTCAGCTTGAACTTCTATTTTCTTTGCAGTATTCCCGTTCATATAATAACTCCCCCTTGTATCCTATTCTTACGTCTCTCTTTATAGCTAACGAATATCTTCCTTTTTTGGAAAATGAATTCCTTACAAGTTGCCCCACATTGCATGTCCTTCATCATAATGAATCCAAATTGAAACATTCGCTAGTTAGCGTCCTAATATAATTGTTAGCGTTAACAAAAAAGTTTACTCGTAGTATCCGCTCTTTATATAAAGAACCCTTAAGAGAACAATATAGAATAGACTTCATAAATACGTTGCAACATTTCTAATAACAGTGTATTACTTTAGTGGTTTCTCTTTTTTTACTTATAACAGTAATTTCAGCTAAACCGGCCTCTCTTCATTTATGAGGCATTTCTTTCTCAATTCTACACATCACTTTAATAACTTCGGCAGCATTTATGGTATTGATTACACAAGCCACTGAAGCACTTTACATACATTTCCGCCTCTAATCACACACCTTTCTTACTAGTAATCGCATTTTTTATATTTTCTCCAGAGATAATAAAATTTCTCTCGACGCCCTCATTATAACGTGTATATTTATAAAATTAATATTTTTATATTTTCAGATTTTTCACCAGGAAAAATTTTCAATATATAATGAATTTCATCCATAATGCAGTAATTTTTTCCATTACTTTAAGATATACTAGTTATTTAATACATTCCACCTCATACACTAAAACTATTGTAATAAATAATTAATGAATATATTTCCAAAATAGAAAAATAAATTTTCGGGATATATATTATTAATATCGAATTTATATACATTTATTGGAAAGGGATATCTCTTTTCCACCAAAGTTTTCTATAAGAATTGAACTCATTTTTCGGACAATACGTTTTTTAACTTGATGACAATAAGGAAACCCGCTAGCATTTTACAAAAACTACGCTAAGCCGAAAAATATAATAAGCCCCCCATATGGAAGGCTTATTTACAAAATAATCATTGTCTATTTTTATTGATTCTCTTCGTCTCTTTTATACTCCAAAATATCACCTGGTTGACAATTCAAAGTCTTACATATCGCTTCTAATGTTGAAAAACGAACCGCTTTTGCTTTCCCGTTTTTCAAAATAGAAAGATTTGCCATCGTAATCCCAACCCTCTCTGAAAGCTCCGTTACGCTCATTTTTCGTTTTGCTAACATCACATCAATATTAATAATGATTGCCATATCCTCCACCTCAGACCGTTAAATCATTTTCTGATTTTATATTAATAGCTTCTTGTAAAAGTCTTTGTAGAACAGCAGCAAAAACGGCAATTACCATAGAGGCGAAAATAATAACCAATCCAATTGGTATAAAACTTGGAGGGTCAACTCTTGCCGCCATAAGATAGTAGAGTGGCATACCTAGCAAGTACAAGGTACTAATCGTGAGGGCACTGTATTTAATATTCTTTAAAGCCTTTACCGATAATTCCGAGAACGCTTCGTTCTTATCAATATAGCTTAAAAGTTTAAATGCTTGATACAGAGCAAGGTAAAAAGGTATCGCTGCCGCGTACATATCGATTAAAACGAGAGATTTCATATAAGCAATATTTGGATACAATTCTCCAGCAAAATCCCCAATCTTAGGCACCAAAAATATGCACAATACAAGGACTAGGATTCCTATAAAAATAATAGCTAGCTTTAAAAAGAGTGTCGTAACTTGTTTCATAAAAGCACCTCGCTTATTTAATAACAAAATGATTTTATCACATAATTTATTTTTTAACGATAAATATTAGTTGTTTTTTATTATATTATTATTGTTAACAAAATATCCTTTTCATTTCAACAAAAATAAAAAGCATTTCTCATTACAAAGAAATGCTTTTACTTTAAAATATTAATTTTATAAATCATGTTATTAAATTTCTCCTGAACTCCCTAATTTAATGGTTTTTTTTCACACAAAACAATTGATTTTATCACAACTAAAGATTCCAAAAGAAATTATATTTAATATAATTTTTAAACTCCCCCATTCACTAGCTCGTTTATCGAATTTAATTTGGAAGAAAGCTTGATAAACCATTCTTCATCCCCTGTTAATAATGCAAGGTCTATAAGATAAAGGATTTGTTCCTTGTTTATTGCTTTTGATTCAGGGAGTTTTTTTACGTGTTTACTTAAAAAGGACATTGTTCTACTTATTGTATCCCTGTTGTCACATTTAACAACATTAACCTTAACTACTTCCCCTACATGATCAAATGATTCAATATAACCAAGTATTAATTCACCCTCTACTGATATTCCTCGAACCCAATCTCCTACTTTTAAAACAGGATTATTTGACATCATACTTTTTCACCTTCCTAGAAATGATTTTAGTATTAATTTATTAGGATTCGTTCCTCGTTTTTTAGAGACGACAAACAAGATACACAAAACAACTCGAACTGTAATGTTTTTCATTACATTTAGACATTAAGAACTCCACGGCTATATAGAAATTAAGCCGTTTATCGTTCTTGATTGATTAGATCGACTACTTCTTTCATCGTATAGTTCTTTAAATATTCACCTAGATGTTCTTCAGCACCTAAGAAAATAGTGAAAAGAACTTTTCGCATATTCGAGCCTACAATACACTGGTCATTCGATTCTGGACATTTAGGTTGCAAAGCACCTTCTGAGGTTATTTGATAAATATGCCAGAGATTAACTTCACTTAAATCTCGAGCGAAAATAAAACCTCCACCAATTCCCTCTTTTGATTGTATAAACTTATGTTTTTTTAACAAACTTAGCACTTTGCGAATGCGTACTGGATGAACACCTGCACTTTCTGAAATAGCATTGCTTGTTGACATCCGGTCTGGCTGTAGTGCTAAATAAGTTAAACTGTGAATGGCCAAGGTAAAGTCACTGTTCATGGTCTTCCTCCTACGATATAAATTGCTAATCACTTTTCAACTTACTGTAACTATAAATATTACAGATAGGTTTGTCAAACGTTAAGATTTATAAATAATTTTTACTATGAAGAAATACATTCATTTATATTCTATACGAGCTCACCGATGTCTATTAGTTACATTTATCTTTTTGAACTACCTATTATTATTTATGTTTTTTAAGTCTAAAAATAATTTTAAAAATCCCACTGTTTCTTGACTTGTTCTTCTGCCAACTGTTTAATTTTTGTCCAGATTGTATCTTTGCTCACAATAACATTTGTTTGATAATTTCTATTTTTATAATTCACTGTAACGCATACTTCAATCATCTCTTGCTTCCTCCTTTCAAAAAATTTCACTTATTTATATTTAATCCCTGAAAAATTTTGGATTTAGCTAGAATCTCTAACCTATAACTTCACTTTTTAAATAATCAAACTTAAAAACCCCACTGTTTCTTGACTTGTTCTTCTGCCAACTGTTTAATTTTTGTCCAGATCGTATCTTTGCTCACAATAACATTTGTTTGATAGTTTCTATTTTTATAATTCACTGTAACGCATACTTCAATCATCTCTTGCTTCCTCCTTTCAAAAATTCCCTTTAAGAAATATTACTTATTAATTAGCCAACTTTTGCAATTCTATGTTCAGAACTGTTCGAACGCTACGTGGTAAAAATTTACGAATTTCTTCCTCGTTAAAACCAATCTGCAATCTTTTTTCATCCAACATTATTGGGCGGCGCAACATTTGAGGATACTCAATTATTAATTTATAAAATTCATTAAGCGAAAGCGCCTCGATATTTATATTTAATTCCTGAAAAATTTTGGATCTAGTTGAAATAATTTCAGTAGCCCCTTCTTCAGTTAAACGAAGAATTGATTTAAGTTCATCGACTGTAAGAGAGTTTGATACGATATTTTTTTCGGTATAATCAATTTGATTCTCTTCAAGCCATGCTTTTGCTTTTCGGCATGAACCACAGCTTACTGTCGTATATAAAATCACCATATTTTATTCACTCCTTTAATGTTCTTTATCAAACGTACAATTATTTTAAATATGGATTATTGAAATGTATTAAAAAAAATTACAGTTTAGAATCAAATTCACGTAATGTTATTTATTCGACAATGTTTAATTTATCTCAACTATCCGTTTCCTTTTAAAATGATGCTTTCATACAATTACTGTATCTACATTTTACAGACGATGACAACTTACTTCTTAAAACTATACTGTAATTTTAAACTTTACAGTTAGATTAATCAACTGTTAAGTCTTGGATTAAATCTATCAACGTAACAAATCGTTTTCTTTTGTGTGAATGTCCCCATAGTTATTATTCTCACCAATTTCAAATGCACTTCAAAGTATATTATACTCATTTCTTGCTTACATGTGCTATTATGGAATATATTTAGCACAATAAATAGTACGCACTTTAAAGTATTATAGGTACTAAAAAGTAACATATAAACTTTCTAGTCATGTTCTGTTTACTCCTCTCTTACATTGGTTATTATGAACGATATTTAGCACAATAAATAGTACGCACTTTAAAGTGTTATAGGCACTAAAAAGAAATAATTTTAGTATTCAAACGTATGTAGGCCCAAAACTGTCATCTAAATTCATCAAAGGAGTTTTTTTATGAAAACATATAATATTCCTGTAGAAGCGACTTTAGAAGTTATTGGTGGAAAGTGGAAAGTTGTTATCCTTTGTCATTTAAAAAAAGGAACAAAAAGAACGAGTGAATTAAAACGTTTAATGCCTGGTATTACACAAAAAATGTTAACACAGCAATTACGTGAACTGGAAGAAGACGATGTAATCCAAAGAAAAGTATATGATCAAGTACCACCGAAAGTAGAGTATTCTTTAACAGATTACGGTTCATCTTTAGGAGCCATACTCGATTCCCTCTGCGCTTGGGGAGAAGGTCATCTTGAAAAAAACGGGAACACATCCATGCTTATTACAGCTGATGAATAATAAAGTGAAACTTTAATCAGTGGGGGGTGTTCATCCCCCACTGATTATTAGCCTTCACCAATCGGGCTTTTATGGGCAGTGAGACTCCCACCTAACCTCTTTGCTTTCGCTGAATTTTGAGGTGGGAGTCTCACTGCCCTCAAATAGCGGGATACCTATTCCTCTATTTGTGTAAATTCTATCGAAGACATAAAAAAAGGTTGAGACACTACTTGCCTCAACCTTTTTTATGTCTCTTTATAACTTTTTGCGGTAATAACTGTTTCAAATTCAAAGGTTTCTGGTAGATGATCGGCATAAGAGTACTCGAATGTGCGTCCATCCGTTAAGTAGGCCACTTGTTCAACTCTCATTAGGAAATCTTGATTTGTTAAGTTCATAAACTGCTTTTCTCGATCATCTGGTCGAACTCCTTTAACCCTGACAACGGATGTCCCTACTTCAAGACCAAGTTTATTTTGAATGTGTGAGTATATCGATTCCTCTAAAACGGAAGCTTCAACACCTGGGATGACCGAAATCGGCATCCACGTATGCTCCATAATCGTCGGAATGCCGTGGATGATTCGAAGGCGGATGATTTTATAGACGAAATCACCGATTAAAACTCCCAATTTTTCAGCAACAATTTCATCGGCACCGACAATCGTAAACTCGATAATTTTACTTTCTACCTCACTGCCGTAAACAGCTTTCGTACCTGTTAAAGTTTGAATCATTCGTGCCTTTTCCTGTTGACGCCAATCTTGAACCACGGTTCCACTTCCACGCCTGCGGATGATGTAGCCATCTCTGACTAACAAATCCAGCGCTTTTTTAATAGTAAGTGCTGAAACGCTAAATTCTTCAGCAAGGACGGGGCTACTCGGGATTTTTTCGTTAATTTTATATTCGCTGTCTAAAATTTGCTGTTTAATTTTTTGGTAAATGCCGAGGTATTTTACTTGTGTTGATCCACTTGCCATTTCCATACCTCCTTTATACTGTATTCCCTCTTCTATTCATTCAAATGTAAAGCCTCAAGTTTGTAAACAGAAGGTGATGGAGCAGCAAATCCGTTTTCCAAGATTTCAATATTCGTTACTGCTTCTTCGTCTTTCACAAGTTTTGGTGCACCATTTACGATTGTTTCATACGCTGCATCATAGAAACGACCGTAATCACCAAGCGGCGTTTTAATTTGTTTTTCAATCCAATCACCGTTTGCGTTACGATATTTAGCAATTCCATAGTACATCGGCGAATCTTCACCAAATCCTGCACTCTCAGGCATAATACCCGCTTTCAGATCATTTTCCTGCTGATCTTCACCGTATTTAATAAATGAACCATTTGTTCCATGAACGATAAAGCGTGGATAATCTTTCGCTACAACATGGTTTGTTTTCAATTTAATTTTCAGCTGATTGCCGTAATGTAGACCAACATCGAAATAATTATCAACCGCACCTTCCACTTCATTATTACGAATATCGTATGTCACCGTATCCGGACGGCCGAATAGTGAAATCATACGGTCCATCGTATGAATACCTAAACTGTAAAATGAACCTTCTTCTTTTAGACCTTCGTGAGTGATTGAACCAGGACGGAAATAATCAATATGTGATTCGACCTCAACAATATCACCGAGGAATCCTTGTTCCACAACTTGCTTCACAGCTAAGAAATCACCATCAAAACGACGGTTTTGATAAGGCATAACTACTACACCTTTCTCTCGTCCTAAAGCTAATAATTCTTTCGCATGTTCAACTGTATCGCAAAATGGTTTTTCAACGATAACTGATTTCCCAGCAAGTATAACTTTTTTCGCCAATTCGTAGTGGGTATGCGCTGGCGTACAGATTGTCACTACTTGAATTTCTTCATCATTCAACAATTCGTCCAAATCAGTAGTGAAATAAACACCTTTCTCCGCATATGGAGCCGCTAATTCTTCATTAATTTGGCGTGCAAAAATTGTTTTTACTTTTATATTTTTACGTGTGTTTACATAAGGTAAGTGATAACGGTTAGCTGATTTCCCAAATCCGATAAAGCCCATTGTTAATGTCATGTTCTTCAACTTCCTTGCTCATAAATTTTTGTTTCTACATTTATTATATACCTTCAAAACAAAAAGTATATAGTTTTATACTTAAAGTTATATACCAAATAAAAAACCGAGATAGAAATCATTTTCGATTTTCATCCCGGCTTTTTACTTTAAGTTATATATCTGTTAATTTATATATATTTTTTTACGATGAGATTATTTGATCTTATTTATACATATATGAACGTGTCATAGGAATTGTATCATTTACGCCTTTTGTAAATACAAATTGATGTAAATCAATATTACCTGTGAAGAACGAAGCTGCACATGCATTTAAATATAAGCGCCACATACGAATGAATCGCTCATCTTTCGTTTTGCGAACTTCCTCCAGTACGTTTTCAAAATTTCGGGCCCAATGTTGTAATGTTTTCTCGTAATGTCTGCGTAAGCTTTCCACATCAACAATGAAAAATTGTTCGTTTGTCATGTTCGTGATTAATTCGTTAACAGCAGGAACATATCCGCCAGGGAATATATACTTTTCAATCCAACCATTCGTAGCACCACCATTAGCCGGAGAAGTAATACAATGAAGAAGCGAAATTCCTCCATCGTTTAGCAGTTCATTCACTGTCTCAAAGTATTGCGTAATGTTGTCTTTCCCTACATGTTCAATCATACCTACACTAACAATTTTATCAAATTTACGATTCTTAATATCGCGGTAATCAAGTAAAGATACTTCAACTAAATCCGTAAGTCCCTCTTTTTTAATTCGCTCGGAAGTCTTAGCATATTGTTCCTCACTTAACGTTACCCCCATCGCTTTCACACCGTACTGCTTAGCGGCAGCTGTAATGAGCTCACCCCACCCGCAACCAATATCTAATAGCGTATCACCTTTTTGAAGGTTCAACTTTTTCAAAATATGATTCACTTTATTATGCTGAGCTGTCGTTAAAGAATCTTGCTCATTTTGAAAATACGCACAAGAGTACGTCATTGTTTCATCAAGCCATAATTTATAGAAATCGTTCCCAATATCGTAATGGTGAGCTATATCTTCTTTATTTTTTTGTTTTGAAAAATTCCATTTACTTTTGAAATATTGCAACTTACTATCACCTAAAAAGCTATCTTGCCTTTTATAAATAGATTGAATTGCTTTTTCAAGATTCCCCTCAATTTCAAGGTCCCCATTCATATATGCTTCACCGAATGCAATAGAAGGATCCTTAGCGATTTCTTTTTTGGAAAGCGGCTTATGGAATGTTACATGAAATTGAGGTTCCCCTTCTCCATATTGGATTGTTTCTCCATTCCAAAGTGTAATTTGAACTGGATCTAAAAAAAGATTTTTAAGTATTTTTTTATAAAAAAGTTCTTCAACCATCTAGACATCTCCTACTAAAAAAATTGAACAAAAAACTATACTAGTTAATAAGTTTTTTTGAACATAGCTTAAAACCATTATGACTTCTTGCTACGAGTGTCATTATAAAACGGTTATATTATGAAGCATAGTACGTACTTTAAAGTGATGAAGGCACTTTTAAGTACCTATTAAAGCCTTAATCAATTATTCATCACGGCTAAAACAGTCGTTAATATGGTATAGATCCTTACTTTTACTTTCTAAATTTTTATACTAAAAAACACCACCTCGTCATTAGGTGGTGTTTTTTAGTATTACATATAGAGATTTCACTTAACTTTACTATTTTTTCTATCTATGCATTGTTCTCCCCATACGGTCAATTGATTTAATACATTTTGCAAAGACCACCCATAATCAGTTAAGGAGTATTCTACTCGGGGTGGAATTTCTTTATAGATTTCACGTGTAATCACACCATCATCTTCCAGCTCACGTAATTGTTGCGTCAACATTCTAACAGAAATTTCAGGAATTAGACGCTGCAACTCACTCGTTCGCTTCGTTCCTTTCGTTAAGTGACATAAAATGACGACCTTCCATTTTCCACCGATAATTTCTAAAGTTGCTTCTATCGGTATATTATATTGTTTCACGCGATCTCCCTCCTTTTTTCTAAATTTCTTCTCTATTGTTACGTAAAAATAACTAATTTTCTATACGGTACATTTTAGTTCCTACAGCACAAAAAAGTACCTATATTACCAAAAAGGAATTATGCCGCTTAAAAATCTCCTTCTATACAAAAAGAAAAAACGAACATATTCTCGTTCGTTTTTTCCTTCTTTATTCAGCTACTGTTATAAGCATAGACGTGTTACCATTCTTTTCAAGATGATTTTCTCCCCAGTTACAAAGAGAATCGAGTATAGAATCTAAAGAATGACCGTAATCAGTTAAAGAGTATTCTACTTTTGGTGGCACTTGGTTATACACTTTTCTTTCGATTACACCATCTTCTTCTAGTTCCCGTAATTGTTGTGTTAACATTTTTTGCGTAATACCAGACATTAATTGTTTTAATTCGCACGTTCTCTTTTTGTCTTTCTTTAAATGACAAAGGATAACTACTTTCCACTTCCCACCGATAACCTCTAAAGTCGCCTCTACAGGAATATTGTATGTTTTCATATAAAAATCTCCTTTAATAATGTTATAAGGCAATTAAGCTAAAGATTTAAATATTACTTTTAAGTATCTATAGCACCTTAAAGTACGTACTTTTTATTGTATTAAACATGTTTCATAATAGCATACGTAAACAGCAGATGAGTAGTACGGCACCAAAAAGTACCTGTATTACTTTTTAGTATCTATATCACTTTAAAGTACGTACTTTTCATTATGTAAAATACATTTCATAATAGCATTTGTAAGAGTTGAGTGAGTCATGCAGTGTTAGAAATTACCCATGTTATCTTTTAGTGCTAACGTACTTTTTTAACTGTTTATATACTTTTATCATGCCTTTTGTCAGACAATAAAATGATATATATATTGATTTTCAAATGTATTTTAGGAGGATATCTATAATGAGTAAATTACTAAATGAAAAAATCGGTTTTGGTACAGCACCACTAGGAAATATGTACCGTAATATCCCAGAAGAAGAAGCAATCGCTACAGTGGATGCTGCTTGGGAGAATGGCGTTCGTTACTTTGATACAGCTCCACTTTATGGATCTGGCTTAGCGGAGATTCGTCTTGGTGAAGCACTATCAAAAAGAAATCGTGATGATTACTTTTTAAGCACAAAAGTAGGTCGAACGATTTCAGATGAACTAGAAGATCCATCTGCACGTGATTTAGGTGAAAAAGGCGGACTCTTCGAATTTGGTCGTAAAAATAAAATGATCAATGATTATAGCGCAGATGCAACACTTCGTTCTATCGAGCAAAGTTTGAAACGTTTAAAAACAGATCGACTAGACTTTGTTTTCATTCATGATTTAGCACAAGACTTTTATGGTGATGAGTGGATTTCACAATTTGAAATTGCTCGAACAGGAGCATTCCGTGCGCTAACACGCTTACGTGAAGAAGGCGTCATTAAAGGCTGGGGACTTGGAGTAAACAAAGTAGAATCGATTGAACTTATGCTTGATTTAGAAGAAGCGAAGCCAAATATATCTTTACTAGCTGGTCGTTATTCATTACTAGACCACGAGCGTGCATTGCAACGAGTAATGCCTGCAGCTGTTAAGCATAATATGGATATTGTTGTTGGTGGCCCATATAGCTCAGGTATTCTTGCTGGAGGTGCTCACTTCGAATATCAAAAAGCATCGCCAGAAATTATTGCAAAAGTTGAGAAAATCAAAGCTCTTGCAGATCGTCACGAAATCAGCATCAAAGCTGCTGCATTACAATTTTCATTAGCAAATCCAGCAGTTGCTGCTGTTGTTCCTGGTGCAAGTAAACCAGAACGAATTGTAGAAGATCAAAACGCTTTAAACACAATAATTCCAGTAGCATTCTGGGAAGAAATGCGCGAACAAAAACTAGTAGCACCTAATGCACCACTACCAATCAACGTAAAATAATTTGAAACCTTAATCAGTGGGGTCATCCCCCACTGATTATTTGCTCGCAAATATCGAGATAAAAAGGAGCGTAATGAACATGGCACATACTACTACATCTATGGAAGTGTTCGGTTCACCTGAACAAGTATGGCAATTAATAGGCGGTTTCAACTCCCTTCCAGACTGGTTACCTTATATACCTAGCAGTAAATTAACGGAAGGCGGTCGTGTACGTCACCTAGCTAATCCAGATGGTGATACGATTATAGAACGCTTAGAAGTATTCAATGAGAAAGAACGCTACTACACGTATTCAATCATGAATGCACCATTCCCAGTCACTAATTATCTATCTACAATCCAGGTGAAAGAAGGTACTGAAAGTAACACATCATTAGTAGAGTGGTCTGGCACTTTCACCCCTGTAGAGGTTAGTGATGAAGAGGCAATAAATCTGTTTCATAGCATCTACAGCGATGGACTGAAAGCATTGCAGCAAGCATTTCTAGATTGACTACTAAAAACAATGAAAAGCAAAGCGATATCGCTTTGCTTTTTTATAAAATCCCTTTTAACTTTTCACCAATCAACTTCGCTACATACTCATACCCTTCTGGTCCAAAGTGTAGCCCATCTCTTTCATCATTTTCTACAAATGTTTTATAATTCCGTTCTTGAATCATTTCAGCATACAAATTTAGAAAATAGCTTCCTGTTTCTTTCGCCACTTCCTCTACCACGTCTGCATACTGACCGAGCACTTTATTTGTTCTATTATGCTGTCTTTCTTCATCAACTGGTGCAGGACTAATAAGCAGTACTTTACCTGACGAAATATGGTTCACAATCTTCTCTAAATTTTCTTTGTATGCTTGTAATGACCCTTGTGAAAAAGAAACTGCATCATTCGTGCCAAGAAAAACTGTTACGAAATCTGGTTTATGTGATAATACATCTTCTTCAATCCTATTTAACGCATCGAATGTATTATCACCTGGAACACCTGCATTCACCACTTCCCAATTTGAGAATATCCTTTGTAACCTTGGTGTTAATCTAGGTGTACCATCAAAAAATACATCTTCAGCTGTAATACTATCACCGAAGCATACTAACGTTTTCATTAGACTTGCTCTCCTTTTACGTATGAAATAACTTTCCTTCTACCGCCTTAATATATCTTTCAGCAGAACGTTCCACTGCCTCATTTGCATTCTCTTTTACTACGCGATGAAAAGCGTTGTATAAACGATTAAACTGTAACGGCTTCACTCGATTCACCATTTCTTCCACTTTTCTCGCTGGTAATGGAATTAAGTTTGGATAGCTGTACATAAAACTTACCCATCGCTCATCCGCTACAACTTGAATAATATCACCTGTTAACAAAATTCCTTTTCCATCATTACCTTCTTCCCAATGTAAGACAGATCCACCTTTAAAATGACCTCCTAAACGATGAATGACCAATCCATCAGCTAATTGTAAAGACTCACCAGACCAATAAATAATACGACTACTCGGGCGCATCACCCACTCTTTATCATCTTCGTGTATATAAATTGGTACATCAAATGTCTCTGCCCATTCTACTTGCGTTGAATAATAATGAGGATGAGACAATGCAATTGCATCTAATCCGCCAAGCTCTTTTATTTTCGCAATTGTCATTTCATCTAAATAAGTAATGCAGTCCCATAGTAATCGATATGATTCTATTTTCACTACAAATGCTGTTTGACCGATCGCAAACCCTGGTTTTGTCGTAATACTATAAAGCCCGTTTTCTTCTTCGATTATTTCATTTTTATATGTATCACTTATTTGCAAGTTTTCTAAAGTCGTCCAAGACTGCCCTTTCGGATTCACATATTGCCTTTCTTCATCACAAATATGACAACTCACCGGTTCCTCTACACTCGCTGCATACTCCACACCACACGTTGTACAAACGAAATTTTTCATCATAATTCCCCCTATCCCTATATTTTTATTAAGCTGATTTTTGTTGATACTGATCTGCTTTTTTATTTTCAATTAATAAACTTATATAAGTAAGTAAATAAACAGCTGTAACCGACAATGGAATCACCGTAAATCCTTTTTCTGCAAACAGAATCCCGCAAACTGACGTCACGAATACAGTCCCTACTGACAATAGACCATAACTTTTGCTTTCATAAATCCATACGTACGGGATAAAATGAACACCTATTAACATTGCTACTACAAAAGGTAACCATTCTGGAAATTGAAAATAGGCAAGTAATACAAGCGGAATATTCAATACATTTATCCCACCAATTAATCCTGCCAAAATCCCTAACGGATTTCCTTTCGCAAACATATCAATTTTCAATATAGCAGCTATCATTAAGCCGACAGGAAACACACATCCCATACCGATTAAATATACCCACACCACTTGTTTTTCAGAAAGAACAAAGCCCGTTATACTCATAACCATCCAAAATAAAACACCAGCTAATATAATCGGTAATCCTCTCTTCGTTTTGATTGCTAAATCCTTTTTCGCTTCTGCAATATTCATCTCACCATCTCCCCAAAAATATTTGTGCTATAAAGTAGTCTCAACCTCGCCCATCCAATAACGCCAAGCTGCTAAATAATCTTCTAAATCTTTCGGGTGGTGTCTTAAACACGTATCTATCCGCAAATATAAACCTATGACCATTTCTTCATATAAATTACGGTCATCTCTATGAAATACACTTTGTTTCATCACATAATCAATTGCTTCTTTCGTTAAATCTTCCGGAGTTGAACAAAACGCGTAAATTAAATCGTATATAGGATCTCCTAATACTGGTAAAGGATCAATTACTCCATGTAACCTATTCTCTTGAACTATAAAATTATGGAATCCGAAATCGCCATGTAATAAAAATGGCTCATCTATTCCAGCCCCTCTATTCGGACTATTTGCTAACTTAAAAACAAGTCTACATTCTTCATCACTTATGTACGACTTTACATTTTCGTGAGCTTCCATCACAGTTACTGTTAAAAATTCATTCCAAGATTGAACCGTACTGTCCTTCCATCCCCAGCCACTCACCTTTGGAATTTTTTCATACTTATTGATAACATCCTTTACAAGTTTGCACAGTATACTTCGTTTATGGCCAGATTTGCACGAAGTAGTCCCCTCAAGAAATGAATAAACAATATATCGACTTAACGGATCCTTATATAAAAGCTTTGGAAACGCATCATTCTTTTTATAAAACTGAAGAAAATAAGCTTCTTCACGTATTACATCCGATTCATTCAGTTTTACAACGTATTGTTCATCCAACAAATATATCGTACTTGTCGTTCCCCCGTTCAAACCTTTCATGTTTTTTGGATAATGTAAAATAACCTTCTCTTTAACTAGTTGTGCAGCGATTATTGAAATGTCCATTCCCTCACCCTTACACTCTGAATATTCCCTTAATTCAAAAGGAAACTTTACTATTATTTGACAGACATAAGGGGATTCCTCCCACCCATCTTAATATAACAAATTACACTTTCATTACTTCATCATATAATTCATTCCATTTATGATATTGCGATGCGATTTCTTTATTCCAAATGATCTTCATTTAATCTAGTAATTTCTATTGCACGATCTCTCTCTTGTAATTTACGAGCCAAACTTTCTACACCAAACACTTCTGTAAATGTGTGGCTACCTACTATTAAGTTGATACCTTTAAATTTTGCATGTTGCACTGTATATAATGTTTTTTCTCCTGTTATATACGTATCACAACCTTTTTCTAATGCTCGCTCAATCAAATTTGTATTGTTACCTGCACCAGTTAAAATCGCAATCCGTTTTATTGGTTTATCGTGATTCCTCCAGCTCTTCACTTTCTCTTCCATTCTTTCTTCAAGTTTTTCAACCAAGTTTGAAAATGCAATCGCTTCTTCAAATTCTCCTATTCCAGGTAATTCCTCTTCCTCATACGTAGAGTATTCTAGAATTGTATCTATCCCCATTTCATTAAATAATGACGTACACGTACCAAATTCAATAAAATCTAACGGCAAATGAATCCAAAAATGATTCATTTCATATTGTTTTAATTTCTCAATACAAGCCTCTTCCATGCCAAACAAAAAATTCCAAGGAGCATGATGTGTAACTATCATATCGACTCCATTTTTATACGCTTCCTCAATCGTCTCTAGTGTCAAATTTGTTGTGTAACCGATTTTGTGAAACTCCTCTTTACTTATATGAGTATAACCATATTCATCATCGCCGTATTTATGAAGATGCTCTCCAAATAGCGATTTTATATGTTCGTTAAACTGCGTTATATTCATTTTCATTTCTCCTTTCATTTACTTTTATATTTCATAAATAAGGAAATACTAAATAACAACGTTACATACATATAGGAGGACAATATGAAACCTGAATTTTTAAAAGCTGTACATGATGCGATTGGAAATGTCGAACACATTCATATAGAAGAAAGTGGCGCAGACAGTTTACTTATTCACCACGATGATGCGCAGCAATTAAAACAAGTTGCTGAGACTTTAGAAAATAATAATTTTCGCTCCGCTTTAAGAACAACGGGAAATGCTTCATATATTGAAGTGTTGAATAGATAAGGAGAAGTCCCGGTTATATGCCGGGCTTTTTCTAACCCTCATTAAAAATTTTATAATAAAGCTCTATCTCCGTTTTCAACAAACAATTATTTCTCCAAAATATCCTCTGCATCTTTTCATTCGACGTATGTGTGCTCCCAATATAATAAGTAGCACCCATTTCCTTTAACATATGTAGAGATTGAAGATGTAGTTGGGAAGCAATTCCTTTCCCGCGACAATAAGGCATTACCCCAAAATAAAATAACCGCCCTTCACTTTCTGTTCCAGATTCTATATGCGGTATGGACATACCAATTGGCTCATTTTTATCATAAAAAACAATACATGACTTTTCCCAGCCCTTACCTAACTCTGTTTGCACTGAATAAAAATGCTCATCGATAGTTAAAATTGAAGTTTGATTCCCTGAATCCAACATACATTGTTCCCAAATATATTTAAATTCTTTTTCCGATAATGTTTCTTCTATTGAACAATATGTATATTGTTTTTCAAGCGCCTCTACATTGTTTAACCCTCTACACACTTCTATTTTTGCTGCGTGCAAAGAAAAACCTGCATCAAGTAACACTCTCGCACTTGAGTTATAACCATTAAACCTTTTGTTTAATACAATACTCGCTCTTTTTAACTCCCAGTTAAAACAAACCTCTTCAAATCTACATATCTTCTCTGTATAAGTTTGTACATCATAAAGAACATCCTCTTCTATTTCTTCAATTGTGACTGCATTTGGTAAGCCATTTAATACTTTTTTAGAAGAGCCAAATAAATTTTTGATAACTGTAAGATCGTTCTTCACCACTTCGTTTCCCCTACCCCTGGTTCAATACATTCACCTGAAGTTTCATTTATATCTCACCCTCGGTTATTGATTGAATATTCTTTATCATCTTACACAAAATACAAAATTTAGTAAATTATTATGTTTTTTATAAACAAAAATCCAGTTATACATACTACATAACTGGATTTCTCATTATTTAATACCCTTTTTATTTCGCAAAAAAAGCATCCCTTAATTCCCTCTTCAACACTTTCCCTAAAGCATTTTTCGGTAATTCTTCCATAAATACAACTTCTGGTATTTTATAGCTTGCCAATTTTTCTTTACAATGCTGCATAATCTCTTCTTCTGTTAAAAATGTTTGAATGTCTTTTACAATATACGCTGTTGGAACCTCTCCCCAAAAATCATTGGGAACTCCAACTACTGCAACTTCTAAAACACCATGTATTTCATGAATAATATCTTCTACTTGGTCTGGATATACGTTGTCACCACCGCGTATAATAACATCTTTATATCTTCCCATAATATGCAAGAATCCATCGTCATCTATCATGCCAGCATCGCCCATGTTAAACCAATTATCTTTTACTACCTTCTTTGTCGCCTTTTCATTATTCCAATACCCTTTAAACATGTATGGACTTCTTACATGTATCTCTCCAACTTCATTTGTTGTTAGTTCATGTCCTGTTTCTGGGTGAACAATTTTTAACTCTACATGTTTTAGTGTTTTCCCTACAGAAGACATCTTTTCTTTTCCCATCATTGGATGCCATGAAGTTACAACCCAACCTTCTGTACTACCATAGCCTTGCACCATATAGATTCCTTTTTCCAAATATTTTTGAATGAGCGTTTCTGGCACTTTTGTTCCACCGCTTTGTGCTACTTTAAAGGTTGAAATGTTACGTTCTTTTTTATTTAGTTCATCAAGCATGTAGCTATAAACAGCCGGGAATGCAAGCATCGTAGTAATTTTCTCTTCTTCAATCTTATCCCAAATAAGAGTAGGATTCGAATCAGCTAAGAAAATCATCGTAACACCATGATAAATGCAATTTAAAATAGAAAGCACGCCACTCATATGAAACAATGGATGCACGGATAAAAAGCGTTCACCTGCTGGAATTTCTCTTTGTCCCGCAACCTCAGCAAAATAGTGATGTAAGTTTTTATGACCAATTACACATGCTTTTGCCTGTCCAGTCGTTCCTGAAGTAAATAAATAAATTGCATCATCATCTTCATGAACTTCTACGTTCGGTTCTGTCATCGGCTGTTCTTGTAATTTTAATTCAAATGAACCGAAGCCTTCTTTTGTCGTTTTAATTACATAAGGAATTTCTTTAACGGCATCAATTTTTAATAAAATTTCACTAAATTCTTCATCAATAACTAATACTTTTAATTTCGCTTCTTTTACAATCGTTTCTAGTTCATAAACAGTAAGCTGATGATTTAGCGGAATAAATACCGCTCCAATTTTTAAGCTTGCCATCATAACGCTTGGAAACGGGTGATTATTTTTGCATAAGATTCCTATACGATCCCCTCTTTGCACACCGTTATGTAACAAATAATGCGCAAACTGATTTACTCGTTCATTATACTGCTGAAATGAATATCTTTTTTCTCCGCCTACAAGCGCTTCCAAATTTGGTGATTGCATTGCTCTCTTTTGTAATAATTGTCGCATCGTTCTCAAGTAAAACTCCCCTTTATATATGTTAGGGTTTTTATTTTATCAGATTAACTATTAATTTACTAAAGATTACACTTAGTGAATTTAAAACGAATAAAGTCAAACTTTAATCAGCCCTCACCAATCGGGCTTTTGCAGGCAGCCCAAATCTCACCTAACTCCCTCGTATTCGCTGATTTTTGAGGTAGGAGTCCTGCTGTCCACAAATAGCGGGATTTAAAAATAGCCATCTACTTATCAAGTAAATGGCTATTTCTCCTTATATATTAGAATACTTCTTATTCATCACATATTGCACATACTCAGGCGCACTATTATTAATCTCTTCATCACTTAGCTTATATTCTGCACCATATAAATAAAACGAAGGTATAAATTCCATTCCCGTGTATAAGCTTGTAGCGTGAAATGGTTTCGTCAACTCAATCATTGTGATCCCGCTATTTTCATAGTCTGTTTCTAATCCACCTATAGAAATAGCTACACCAAACTCTTTTCCCTTCACTTTATCCCCTTTAGATCCGTAAGCAAATCCATATGTTAATACATCGTCAAACCATTTTTTTAATAGTGGTGGTGAGCTGTACCAGTAGAATGGAAATTGAAATATATATCGGTCGTGTTCTACTAATAGCTTTTGTTCCTCTTCAACATTAAACTCCCAATTTGGTGCCGCTTTATATAGTTCATGCACCGTAATTTCATCAGAATGTTTCTCAAGTTCTTCTACCCATCTTTTATTAATTCGAGACTTTTCAATATCAGGATGTGCTACAATTACAAGTGTTTTCATATATTTTCTTCCCCCTTATAAATAATTCAAACCCTTTAGTATTAGTATGAATGAGTCACATATAATTGAAAAGTACGTACTTTCAGGTACTATAGGAACCTTGAGGTACCTTTGGAGGTGTTTTATGAATCAAAATGATGACTGCCCAATTGCAACGACACTCGATGTAATCGGCGGAAAATGGAAAGTTTATATTTTATGTGTTTTGATGGATGGAAAAATGCGAACAAATGAAATTAAACGAGAAATTCCAAACCTTACACAAAAGGTTCTTACACAGCAACTGCGGCAACTTGAAGCTGATGGGATTATCCATCGTACCGTATATCAAGAAGTACCACCAAAGGTTGAGTACACACTAAGTGAACACGGAAAATCTTTAATGCATATTATGAATGAACTATTTGAATGGGGAAAAGATCATCAGATGAAAAGATTAAATGACTAAAAGAATTCTACCTACTTTGTTACATCTTCTATACAAAGAATTCTTTTGAAATTATGTAATAGGAGTATTGTCACATAACTATTAAGTTAAGAAAATAGATTACCCCCATTTGATATAGATTCATACTTTTAAGAGTTAATAAAGAAGAAAACTAGAATTATGGGGGCACAATCTTTCTTAACGTTCCAGTAGAAAATTCATGATATTAACAAGATTTGATTTGCTTACTGGCTCAGCACGCCCTACTACACAAATATCAAAATCAAATCCTTCCATCGCTGTAATTAAAGACCTCAATTTTTCTTTATCTAAGTGGCAATTATTATAATAATCCACTCCAACAGCATCGCCAATAAATAATACTTTTTCTTGAGGTACAAATATGTAAACAGAATCGTCACTATGTGGAGAGGTTACATGATGTAATTGTGCAACAATACCTCCTAAATCAATTTCCATATAACCGTTGAAGGAAATATCGGAAGTCACTACTCCTATTTCAGATAACAAAGGATACTCTTTACGTATACAAGTATCTACAAATTCAATCTCAACCTCTGCTACTCTCTTTTTCATTTCAGAATCTGTCCATTCCCACATAGCCAATTCTGCTAATTTATCATTCGTTCTTTTGTGGGCAATTGTAATTCCTTCCACTGCATGCATCCCTAAAATATGATCCCAGTGCCAATGTAGAATTACAATTCTTTCCAGTTTCCTTAATCCTTCATTACGCACAGCTTCATTAAACAATTCAACATGATCTTTAGAGTTACCTGATTCTACCATTAAAGAACACTTTTCTCCATACCTAAAATATTAAAGACTGTCTTTTTCTCTTAACAGTGGAACTTTCACCCGTTTTTCTGTAGGAGGATAAACAAGCGAAGCAGGATCACTTGAGTTGGAAGCTTTTGATACAATCCGATATAGGTTTCGTGAATTTCGTGTGTTTATCCTGGTTGTAGCTGGAATGGATTTGGCAATTGTTACAGAAAAAAGAACCGACATTCTTACAAATCTGGAAAATCAAAAATGGTTGTTTATGCTTAAAGTTGGTGCTACTTCTTTATTGCACTAGATAGTAATGTAATTTATAATACGTTTAAATGATTAAATTATTAAACGGAAGGTAATGTTAACGAAATGAACTGTAATGATAAAGTAATGCATATTTTAGAAAATTTAAGACCATGTTTTCAAGGGTTGGGAGATCCAACTCGTCAGCAAATTGTATCGCTTTTAATTGATAAAGATAGCTTGAATGTGACGCAAATTGCGGAGCATATTCCCATGTCAAGACCTACTGTATCTCATCATTTGAAAATATTGAAACAATCAGGGTTACTTCGAGCTCAGAAAAAAGGCACTGAAATGTATTATTGTCTTGAATTTAATGAAACAATAAATCTTTTAAAAGAACTTGTTTCTTTAGTTGAAGATGAATGTAAGAATTAGGTACTCATTTATAGTTTAGGGACACCTTTTGTCCCTTTTTTTAGCGACATTATGTTGAAATGTTTAAGTTTTTAATCATTTAAACTTATAATCTCATACTAATTAAAATGGAGGTTTCAGATGAATAAGAAAACAGTGTTAATTGTTGGTGGGTATGGTGTTGTTGGTAGTCAAATTGCTCAAATTTTACATGATCGACATCCTGATTTGGAAATTAGATTAGGGGGAAGAACCTTAGGGAAAACGTTACCTTTTGAATCAGAGAGAGTAAAAATAGTCAATGTAGACAATACAACAGATGATCCTTTAAGAAATTTGGATGATAATTTCACAGTAGTTGTTAATGCAGTTAATGACCCGCAAGATAGACTACTTCTATCTGCAGTTCGAAAAAATTTTCCATTGGTTGACATTACTCGTTGGACTGAACGCTTTAAGAGTTCTATTGATCGATTAAAAAATGTTGAGGTCCAATCCCCTGTTGTATTAGCTTCAGGGTGGATGGGAGGGACAGCAGCCCTTTTTGCTAAAATTTATTCAAAAGATCTTCAAGAGGTTACGGTTGATATCAACGCACTATATTCTCTTCAAGACAAAGCAGGGCCAAATTCAACAGCATATATGGACCGGTTAACTATTCCATTTGAAGTTAAAGCTGGAGAGGGAATGCGACAGGCTTATCCAATGACTGATCCAATCAAAGTCCGCTTTCCTAACGGTTATATAACCAAATGTTATCGTTTGGATACCCCTGATCACGTAACCCTGCCAGAATCAATTCATGCTGTTTCGGCTAACTTTCGTATTGCTTTTGATAGTAAAATATCTACATATGGACTGGTCTCTCTGGTGAATACAGGGATTTGGAAAATGATTAGCGGAGAAAAATTTACCGATTTGCGGAAAAATATTCTCTATAAACCCGGAAGAGGAAGTGCACATAACATAGTTATTCACCTTAAAGGTTATGATGCTACTGGTGTATTGCATAGTCGATGTGTGAACATATCAGATCCGTTAGGACAGACCCATCTTACCGCTTTAGGAGCAGCTGTCCAAGCAGAGAACATTTTACAAACATCTGATATTGTGGTTCCAGATTCTGAAATTTACTTTCCGGAAAATCTATTAGATTTGGGTGTGAATCCATCTGCAATTTTAGATTTTTATAGGGAATATGGGGTTACTATTACGAAAGAAGATATATAAAAGGTACCGTTCTATTCGTGGTAGTACACATATGGCTATCAAGCTAAAAAATACAACTATATCAAAAATGAGAGAATGTGCATCTTCATGTGAAAATGTACATTCTCTCGTTTTGCGGTGTTATAAAATTATTAGGCTGATAGGCATGGGCAGTATCCCCCAAAACAAAAAATTCTTTTGGGAGATTTATTTTGTTAGCTTCATAGTCATTATGCATCGTCACATCACTATGAAGCTAACAAAACGCTGACTTCTCAAAAAAACTAACTGTAGGGAAAGAAAATTACATATTCTTATAAATATAGCTCTTGTATAAAACTCTTAAAAATTATAACCACAGAACTACTTTCGTAGCATCTTCTTAATTTTGAAGTCTAGAAAGTCAGCATTTAAACTAAGCTTGCTAATATCGCTTTTGTACGATTGTCCGTTACCTCATAATAAATTTCTAATCCTTTTCGAGTACCTGTTACGATTTTAGCAGCCTTTAGTTTGGATAAATGTTGACTAATTGTACTTTGGGGCATTTGTAAATTCCCATACATTGTTGTTACATTTGTAGCGCCTTTTGCAAGCATTATTTTTACTAAGGATAAACGGACAGGATGTGCCAATACCTTTAATACTTCAGCGATTTCTACATACATTTCTTTTTTTTCTTTCATGTTTCTTTCTCCCCTTTTATATAAATATTAATGATATCCATATATATAATTCGTAAGCATATATGTTTTTGTGTCCGTCATTTTAAAAAAATATAAAAAAACTTTACCCCGAAAACAAAGGAGTGTCTTAACATAACGTTTCACTATCAGTAATGAATAGAAATTTCGTTATGGAAGCAGAAGGTTTTATGTTACTACTCTATATTCAACTAGCTAAAATCAATGAAAAAGAGAGCAGATAATCTGCTCTCTTATGATGCCTCCTGATGTTCCGTGGAATGTTTAACACTCCCCATTCTCTTTAGTTTATTCCACCCTACTGCTACTCCTCGAATCGATGAGAATATAGATTTAATGACTACATACGTCATAAATTGACGATAAATAAAGCGTTGTAAAATTAACCATGCTAATGGTTTTGGATTCTCTTTCTCTAATTTAAATGCAAATAGTGAAGCGAGAAGATCTATGACAAAGAATACAAGATAAAATCCTAATACTTTTAGCGGATTGCTACCAAAAAGCCCCATAATCATTAATATATCTGCTAAAGGTGCAATAAATTGCAGAACATATTGGAATAACCACATATTGGGCAATGCAATAAATCCTAATGCTTTATATTTGGAATGAAACAGCGCTTTTCGATGTTTCCAAAGACATTGGAGTGTACCGTATGACCAACGATATCGTTGTTTAATGAGACTTTTCACATCTTCAGGTGACTCCGTAAAAGCATATGCTTTTTCTTCATATACAATTCTATGTCCTTGACGTAAAAATGTAATAGTAAGATCCGTATCTTCTGCCAATGTGTCTTCGCTTAAATAACCAGATTCAACTACATTCTTTTTACGCCATGCTCCAATCGCTCCAGGAACAACTGTAATACAATTTAACTCATCAAAAGCTCTACGTTCTAAGTTAAATCCTGTAATATACTCAACATGTTGCCAAGTAGTCAATAAATTCCGTCTATTTCCAACTTTAACATTCCCTGAAACTGCCGCTACATTATGATCTTCAAAGTGTCTAATCATTAAAGAAATAGCATCTTGTGCAATAATAGTATCCGCATCTAACGTAACAATGATTTCTCCTCGTGATTGCTGAAACCCTAAATTCATTGCCGATGATTTCCCGCCGTTTTCTTTCTGAATTAAACGAACTTTAGGATGCTTATAAAATGTTTCTTCCATTACTTTTGACGTACCATCTTTCGATCCGTCATCCACAACAATAACTTCAAACTCTCTATAATCACTATCCAAAATGGAGCGAATCGTCTTAGCTATCACCTTTTCTTCATTATATGCTGCTATGACAACAGTAACGAAAGGTTGATAAGAAGAATTAGTAAATAAGCGAGCGCTTACTGTCTTTTTCTGCTTGTATGCAAAATAAATTAAAAATAGGAATCGAAAAATACCTAATCCAATAGCAATATAAAAAATCGTTGTTAATATATGCTTTGCATATCCCGCTCCTGAAAAGACAGCTTTATTGTAAAGTAAATATTGCTTACCCTCAGAAGAAACAGGTGGCATAACTTCATCGCGTTCTTTATTCATTAAATCTGAAATTGTTACAAAACTATATCCATGCTTTTTAAGGTCTTTAATAATGATCGGTAGCGCCTCTACCGTATGGGTACGATTCCCTCCTGCATCATGAAGAAGAATAATATTTCCCTCTCCCTTATAAATCGGATTAAGAGTACGCTTTACCAATTCATTTGTTGATGGCGTCGCCCAGTCCTCAGGATCAACTTTTTCTGCCACCATTGTATAGTTCATATTTTGCGCACGCAAAATAGGCATTATTTCATTTGATGAATCTGGATTAGCATCCGCTTCATATGGTGGCCTAAATAAAACAGTAGAATGTCCAGTTATTTCTTGAATTAGACGTTGCGTTGTATTCAGCTCTACTTTTGTTCGTAGTAAAGACGTATTAGCTACGTTAGGATGCTTGAAGGTATGATTACCTATTTCATGTCCTTCATCGTATATTCTTTTCACAATACTAGCATTTAGTTGCGCGTTTTCACCAAGTACAAAAAAAGCTGCTTTTATATTATTCTCTTTTAATATATCTAGAATTTCCGGTGTGTATTTAGGATCTGGTCCATCATCAAATGTTAATACTACTTGTTTTCCTTTTGGTTTTCCATAACATTGCACTTCGTATGCAGATGGTAATGATTGATATACTTCATCTGTAAGATAACCATTTTTACCTGCTTTATAATCTCTTAATCCATTTTGTCTTTCATTCTCAATCTGTAAAATTTCACCTTGTCCTGAATAATTCACTTCATCTAAACTAGCAATTTTATGTAATGCATCAGGATTATTTTGTACTTCAATCGGATTTTTTAAAACTTTCCATATAGTAGGATCTTCTGCTCCTAATCTCCATAGTGCAAACCCCTTTGCATTGTTGTTCATTGCTATTTTCACTTGATTATAAAGAGTAACACTATCTAAGAACCAAGCAGTATGTTCTTTCTCTTCTGTTTTATATCGAAAATAAGGGTTTCCACTCATCTTATCCCATTGAATTTTTATATTTGAATCGTGAGCCATTGCCATAACTTCTGAAAAAGTTAAAGACTTCGCAGCTTCTTTACTATTCACTTCCCAATCATATCCATAGTTACCGAAAGCAACTATAAGTTTCTCAGACGGTATATCTAGTTCATTGAGCGTATGTTCGAACCATTTATTTGAAGCAATTGGTCCTGGCGCCCCTGCACCATAGTGCTCGTCATACATCATTACAATCATTCGATCTATTACTTTGGCTAACGCACCATAATCGAAAGCTGTATCATTAGCAGGGACATCTTGCGTAACGAGCAAATGATGTTTATGAAAGACCGTAGTAAGTTCCTGCATGAATTTTGTTAAGTTTTCTCTATCGCTCTCGGGTATTGCCTCAAAGTCAATATTAATACCCGAAAATCGATTCTTTTCAACTTGCTTTACTAAATCATTAATAAACTTTGTCTTTACATCATCTGGGGAATTCAGTAACTTATGAACAAGTCCACTATCAGGGCCCGAAGCTTCCTCAGTATAGTTAGTAAGCAAAGGCATAATCTTCACTTGATTTTTTTCTGCCAACTTTACTATCTCAGGTTTTATCTCACTTCTAATCGTTAAATCTGCTTTTAAATGATACCACTCTGGTACTAACGTAGTTAAGGAATCGATATTTTCTTTTAAAGAAGCTGTACTATTTTCATCCCAGTTTACATAAAAACCATAAACTTCTTTAGAGTTTTTACTATCGTTCGACGTATTAACCAAATTTTTATTATCCTTCGTTTCGGTACTTGGTTTGAATTCTTCCTTCTTTAACTGCTGATCACTAAGTTTTTGATTAATAGGTACAAGTTTATTATCTTGTTGTACAGCGGTATTCATATTTGGAATTTCTGGCGTTGAAAAAATACTTTGAAAGAAAAAATAAAATACAATACTTAAGCTAACTATTGCGATACATAGCAACCAACTAAAAGCTATGTTTCTTCTTCCTTTCGGATCATAAAAAACAGGCTTTACTTTATCTTTCTCTTGTTGAATTTTTTTCTTCATTATATCTTTTACATACCCCTTCTTAATAGAAATATAGAATAATAAATCCTATTAGCTTTGAAATAAATCTCTCACTTCCATTTTTTATGGATTCTTCTTTTCATTCCCTTACTGATGTCCTCTATTTTCTTGCTGAGACCCTCTTCCGTTGTTCCCTTGCTGATTTTCATTATTTCCTTGTTGAGACCCTCTTCCGTTGTTCCCTTGCTGATTTTCATTATTTCCTTGTTGAGACCCTCTTCCGTTGTTCCCTTGCTG